>JAYWDM010000554.1:0-9743 GCA_043779885.1 Betaproteobacteria bacterium
GGAAATCAGAAATTCAAAACAATATGTAGCCGCCGATGGACGCCGATGAACGCCGATATAAATCGATGAATCGGTAATGGGTGAAGGGTGAAGGGTGAAGGGTGAAGGGTGAAGGGTGAATTGGTTTACTCATTACCCCATTACCCATTACCCATCACCCATCACCCATCAGTCAGCGAAACCGGAACCAGCCGCGCTTGCCGCGCTCGACGCGCGCCACCAGTTCGGCCAGCGGCGCGTCATGCAGCAGGCGGATCGATTTTTCCGTGGCGAACGCGCGCGCGTTGGCGGTGAAGTCGCCGGCGGCGACGTAGATGCAATCCGCCGCGTCCTGCGCGCTCTTCGCGTCCAGCAGGTCGCGCAGGGGGCCGATGCCGGTCTGCGCGACTTTCCAGCGTTTGCAGCTGACGAGCGTCATGCGGCCGTTCTTGTCGAGCTTGAGATCGACTGCCCCTTTGAAAATTTCCGTCACCGCATAGCCGTCGCGGCGGAACGCTTCAACCATGATCGCGGAGAAGTTTTCCCACGGCATGCCGCGCAGTTTGTCGAGCAATTCGGCGATATTGGTGGCACTGGGCGCGCGCAACTGGCGCCACCCGGCGTAGCACGCGATTGCAAGAAACGGCAGGGCCGCCGCGACCGCCGCGATATCGGGCAGAAACATGCGCATGGTCGCGAAAAGCGCGCCGGCGGCGGCGACGCTGATCCACCACGGCGCGCGCGACAATACGGAAAACAGCGTCTTTCTGGCCATATTAGAATACGACGAATCTGCAAACGAATCCGGGATTATATGAGCGACACCCAGACACCGCCATTAAAAGGTATCAAAGTCATCGAACTCGGCACGTTGATCGCCGGCCCGTTTTGCACCCGCATCCTTGCCGAATTCGGCGCCGAGGTGATCAAGATCGAGTCACCCGACGGCGGCGACCAGTTGCGCCAGTGGCGCAAGATGTACGCGGGCACCTCACTGTGGTGGTACGTGCAGGCGCGCAACAAGAAGTCGGTGACCGTCAATATGCGCGTGCCTGAAGGGCAGGAGATCGTGCGCAGGCTCTGTGCGGATGCGGATGTCGTCGTCGAGAATTTCCGTCCCGGCGCGCTCGAAAAATGGAACCTGGGCTTCGACGATCTGGCCAGGATCAATCCGCGCCTGATCATGGTGCGGCTGTCGGGCTATGGCCAGACGGGACCGTATCGCGACCGGCCGGGTTTCGGCGTGATCGGCGAATCGATGGGCGGCATGCGCTACGTGACGGGCTACGCCGACCGGCCCCCGGTGCGCCTCGGCATTTCGATCGGCGACTCGATCGCGGCGCTGTATGGCGTGATCGGCGCGCTGATGGCGCTGCATCATCGCAATGCAAATGGCGGGCGCGGGCAGGTGGTCGATGTGGCGTTGTACGAAGCCGTGTTCAGCATGATGGAAAGCCTGGTGCCGGAATTCGACGTATTGGGCTTCATCCGGGAGCGCGCCGGCAATGCGCTGCCCGGCATCGTGCCGTCGAACACCTACCCGACGCGCGACGGCAAATTCGTCATTATCGGCGCGAACAACGACGCAATCTTCAAGCGCATGATGACGGCGATCGGGCGCGCCGATCTGGCCGACGATCCCGCCCTCGCGACCAACGCCGGGCGCGTTCCGCGCACCGCGGAACTCGACGGCGCGATCGCCGACTGGACGCGGCGGCACGAACTCGATCATGTGCTCGCGGCGCTGGAAAAAGCGCAGGTGCCGTCAGGCAAGGTGTTCGATGTTGCGGATATCATGAAAGACGTGCATTACCTGGCGCGCGGCATGCTGGAGCAGCATCATCTCCCGGACGGCAAGCCGGTCAAGTTGCCGGGCATAGTACCCAAATTGTCGGCAACGCCGGGCGCGACCGCATGGATCGGGCCGGAGCTGGGCGAGCATACGGCAGAAGTACTGCGCGGTCTTGGCTACGATGATGCGGCCCGGCAGATACTGAAGGCCGGCGGCGTTATCTAAGAGCGCATTGCAGCATGACTTCGGAAACTCTCATTGCGCAAAGCGCAGCGACGGCGATTTAGTGTTAAATTCGCGGCTGTTTTATCAGGCGATTGCAGCGGCAGTTCAACGAAACGGTCAACGGGGGTGTTGCAGTGAATTTTACATTTCGCACGATAACGCTGGCAACGGCACTGGCCCTTTCGGGCGGTATTCAGGCGGCCGACACGCATGCGCCGCACTGGGGTTACGACGCCGCGGAAAATGGGGCGACCTGAGCGCGGAGTTCAAGGAGTGCAAGCTCGGCAAGGAACAGTCGCCGATCGATATCTCGACCAAGACGGCTGAAAAGGCCAAGCTTCCCGCCATCGGCTTCAATTACAAGGCCGCCGCCAGTGAGGTGGTCAATAACGGTCACACCATACAGGTCAATCTGACGGATGCGGGGTCGGCCAAACTCGCGGGCGGCGATTATCAATTGCTGCAGTTTCATTTCCATACGCCGGGCGAAGAAAAGGTGGACGGCAGGAATTTTGCGATGGTCGCGCATCTCGTGCACAAAAGCGCGGCCGGCGGTCTCGGCGTGGTGGGCGTGATGTTCAGGGAAGGCAAGGAAAACGCGGCGCTCAAAGCCGTGTTCGAAGCGATGCCCGCGAAAGAGGGCGGCAAGTCGGCATTGAAGGCGAGTCTGAATGCGGCGGATTTTCTGCCCGCCGACAAAGGTTATTTCGCGTTCAAAGGTTCGCTGACGACGCCGCCGTGCAGCGAGGGTGTCGCTTGGCAGGTTTTGAAGCAACCGGTTGAACTGTCGAAGGCGCAGATCGATGCGTTTCGCAAGCTGTACAAGATGAACGCGCGGCCGGTGCAACCGCTGAACGGCCGCAAGGTGCAGGAGTCGAGTTAAATTTGCCGGCACGCACGCTAGCTGCTGCGCGCGGATCGCGCGGGCAACAGCTACTGCCGTAAGCAACGCCCGCCGACGCGGGCGTTGCGCTTTATGCGGCCGGCTTGACACTGGATGTGCCGCATGTGAGCATCGCCTGCATATCAAAAGCCTCCCGGAGGACAACGTGCGCCTGATCAGAATAATGATGTTGCTTGCCCTCGTGACGATAGGCATGACGCCGTTTGGCGCCATGGCGCAGGCACTCGAAAAACCAAAAATCACCATCGCCGTCGGCGGCAAGAGCCTGCTCTACTACCTGCCGCTGACAATAGCGGAGCGGCGCGGCTACTTCAAGGACGAAGGGCTCACGGTCGAGATCGTCGATTTCCCGGGCGGCGCCAAGGCGCTGCAGGCGATGGTAGGCGGCAGCGCCGACGTCGTGTCGGGCGCCTACGAGCACACCATCAACATGCAGGCGAAGGGCATCAACATCGTCGCCATTGCATTGGAGGGGCGTTACTCCGGAATCGTGCTCGCCGTGCACAAGAACAAGGTCGCCCAGTACAAATCGGCGAAGGACCTGAAGGGCTGGAAGATCGGCGTCACCGCGCCGGGCTCGAGCACGAACATGATGGTGAGCAATCTGCTGGCGAAGGAGGGCCTCAAGCCGGACGCGGTTTCGTTTATCGGTGTGGGCGCGACCGCCGGTGCCGTGGCGGCGATGCGCAAAGGCGAAATCGACGCGATTTCCAATCTCGACCCGGTAATCGCGCGGCTCGAGGCCGCGGGCGACGTGACGACGGTGGTGGATACACGCACCGCCAAGGGCATGAAGGATGTTTATGGCGGCGCGTACCATGCCGGCTGCATTTATGCGCCGGTGGACTGGGTGAAGAAAAACCCCAATACCGCGCAGGCGGTCGTCAACGCGCTGGTGCGTGCGGACCTGTGGCTGGCAAAGGCGCGTCCCGAGGAAGTCGTCGCGACCGTGCCCGCCGAATACTACGGCGACGATCCGACCATGTATAAGGTTGCGCTGCTCAAGAACATGGAAGGTTATTCGCCCGACGGCCTCTTTTCAATGGACGGCGCGAAGAACGTCTATAACGTGTTGAATACGTTCGAGCCGACGGTGCAGGCGGCGAAAATCGATCTGGCCAGAACGTTCGATAACAGTTTTGTGCAAAAAGCGCTGAAGAAATACCGCAAGTAGCGGGCGAGGCCGCCGTACTGGCTCCGCGAACAGGAGCGGACAGTTCAACGCTGCGGCTCATTTCGCCGCGCAGACCATGTCACGGATGCCGGCACAGCGGTGCCCGCGCGCCGCTATAATCCGTATCCCATGTCACCATCCCCCGCACTCGCGTTATCCAATATCTCCGTCACCTTCACCGCCAGCGGCGCGGGCGGCAAGGCCTATACCGCGGTGCGCGATACGACGCTGACCGTAGGCGCCGGTGAATTTGTGTCGGTGGTCGGTCCTACCGGGTGCGGCAAATCGACGCTGCTCAATATCGCCGCAGGACTGCTGGAGTCGTCCGCGGGCGACGTGCGCGTGCTGGATCAGCCGCTGGCGGGCATCAACAGTCATGCCGGCTACATGTTCCAGACGGATGCGTTGCTGCCGTGGCTCTCCGCGTACGACAACGTTGCGCTCGGCTTGCGCTATCGCGGCGTTGCGGAGGACGCAGTGCGTGAGCGGGTCGATGCCTGGCTCGCGCGCGTCGGCTTGAGCGCGCACGGCGGTCGCTATCCGCATCAGTTGTCCGGCGGCATGAAAAAACGCGTGGCGCTCGCGCAGATGCTGATACTCGATCCGAAAATCCTGCTGATGGACGAGCCGTTTTCAGCGCTCGACATCCAGACGCGGCAATTGATGGAAAACGAACTGCTCGACCTGTGGTCGGCCGACCGCAAGTCGGTGGTATTTATCACCCACGATCTGGAAGAGGCTATCGCGCTGTCCGACCGCGTGGTGGTGCTGTCGGCGGGCCCGGCGACGCGTCCGATCGGTGAATTCGTAATCGATCTGCCGCGCCCGCGCGACGTGGCGGAAATTCGCATGACGCCGCGCTTCGTGCAACTGCACACGGAGATCTGGCGTGCCATGAAGAACGAAGTGCTGAAAGGCTACGCGCAGAGTCAGCGCGCGTGACGCAGGCCATGCGCAAAACCGGCGGCGGTGATATTCATGGGCGGCGCGCGCGGCTGGCGCTGTACCACGCACTGCTGCTGGGCAGCGTGTTCGCGTTCTGGTATTTGATGACCGAGCCGCTGTTGTGGTCGGAGGACGCCGCCCGCAATACCGCGTTCTTCTTCGGCAAACCGCTGATCGTGCTCGAGAAGACCTGGGACTGGTTTGCGAGCGGCAGGATTTACGAGCACCTCCTGATCACGCTCGTTGAAACGCTGCTCGCGTTTGCGATAGGTACCGCATGCGGGCTCGGCGCCGGTTTGTGGCTCGCGTTGTCGCCGACGGCGTCGGCGCTCGCCGATCCGTACATCAAGGCCATGAACGCCATGCCGCGCGTCATACTGGCGCCGATTTTCGCCGTGTGGTTCGGCCTCGGCATCCTGTCCAAAGTGGCGCTCGGCATCACGCTGGTTTTTTTTATCGTGTTCTTCAACGACTACCAGGGCGTAAAGGAAGTCAGTCCGGTCGTGCTCAACAATGCGCGCATGCTCGGCGCAAACCGGCGCCAGTTACTGCGCACGGTCTACGTGCCGTCAGCCATGGCATGGGTGTTTTCCAGCCTGCACACCTCGGTCGGCATGGCATTTGTCGGCGCGGTGGTCGGCGAGTACCTCGGCTCGGCGCGCGGGGTCGGCTACCTTATTTTGCAGGCTGAAGGCGCATTCGACATCAACACGGTGTTTGCCGGCATTCTCGTTTTGACCGCGTTCGCGCTGGCGCTCGACGCAGTGGTGTCCGTTGCGGAGCGGCGCCTGCTGCGGTGGCGTCCCGCGCAGGGCGAAACTGAGCGATTGTGAGGATTGAGAGGCGGGGATCGGGGAGCGAGGATTGCGGGGTGAGTAAAACTGCCTAAATCCAGTGCTGAATTCTCGATCCGCAATCCCCGCTCCTCAATCCTAAATACCCAGTCTTTGCTATGATGGCCGTATAAAGCAACGGTGCGAGGAGTCGGCGATGATAATCCGTGACATCCTGAACATGAAAGGCGGCACGATATACAGCATGGCGCCGGACGGCAAGGTGTCCGACGCGGTGAGCTTGATGGTGAGCAACGATATAGGTTCACTGGTAGTGATGGATGGCGGACGCATGACCGGCATGTTGACGTTTCGCGAAGTTCTGAAAGCGCTGGACGCGCAAAGCGGCAATCTTGCCGATTTGCGCATCCGGGAAGTCATGGTCGCCGATCCGGTCAGCGGCAGTCCCGATGACACGCTCGACCATCTGCGTGAAGTCATGACGAAAAACCACGTGCGCTACCTGCCGGTCAGAGAGGGCGAAAACCTGCTGGGCGTGATTTCTTTTCACGACGTCGCCAAGTCGGTGATCAAGGAAACGAGTTTTGAGAACCGGCTGCTCAAGCGCTATATCAAGAACTGGCCGGAAGCCGATGACGCGTCCAAATAGCGATCGCCGGAGCGCGATCCGGGGATGAGCGCGCGTCGACATGACCCTGAGAGGTGCGTTCGGAGTTCCGCCCCGCACATTCTTGTTGCCCAATTGAGCGATGTTTGGGTAATCTCGGCTGATACGAATAGCGGGGGGCGGCGGCATGGCGTTGTTCGGGGGCAGTAAGCCCGATCATCCAATGGCGGATCTGAAGCAGGCAAAAGCGCTCCTTGCCGAGTTGCCTGTGCACGATCCCGCCAAAGCACTGGAGGAAGTCACGTTCTGGCTCGACTCGGTGAGCCATACCGCCGACTTCAAGGTCGATTATCGCTACGGGCTCTACGATTTGCTCGATCAGGCGGGGAAAAATCACCATCGCAAGCTTGCGCAGGAATACATGGCGACCGAACGCCAGGAAAAATTCCGCGAGAACAAGCTGTGGAATGCGGTATTCGAATACCGCAAGACGCTGGGCGCTTGCTACAACCAGTGCGTTGAACAATTTAAGTCCGGCGCCAGCGGCGCGGGCGCCATCAAGAAGGACATGCCGGCGATTATCGCGCGCGCGATTCGCCTCGAGACGCTGAAGCTCAAATGGGGTTTGCTGCGCTACGGGCCGATCGAGCCCACAATATGGAGCGAACTCGGACGGTTGTATCAGTTCGCCGAGGCGCGGGGATTGGCGACTTTGCCGGCCGACATTTACCCGGGCGCGCACGGTCAGGGTACGGTGCTGGAGGAATTCCTCAAGACGCTCATGCTTGCGGTTTCGTCGCTCGACGGTCTGACGCCGCTGGAGCAGGAGATCGCCGAGCGTACCGGTGCGCATTTCGGGAAACTGTTTTCGCTGCAGCTCACTGCCTCGGCCGGCTGCAACTATTGCTTTGACCTCGCCGCGGGACGGCCGGCGGCGCGCGCGATGAAAAATCTCAAGGCTGGGCCGACGATGCGTTTCTTCGGCGCCGGCGCGGCGGTGCCCGCGCTCGCGCGACTCATGCAGGAGATCAGGGAAAAGGAAGGCGTGCCATCGGATATCAATCTGGGCGGCACGTACGACACCGACGTCGTGTTGTCGGTAATGCAGCACCTCGCGCTGTATTGGGCCGACAATCCGCCGGCGCGCAGTTCAGAGCGTCGCAGGATCGCCACCCGCATGACGGTGGTGCACGGCTTTCGGCTTATCCTGAAGACTCTCTCGCCTGTCGCCGATGAAGCCTCGCTCGATTTTCAGGCGAAAGACGGCGGGGAGAGCTGGATCGTTGAGAACGTCAGCGACGGCGGTTTCGGCGCGATCATCCCGCAGGTCAAGGCCGACTGGATCAAGGTGGGCAGCCTGCTCGGCGTGCAAACGGAGAATGCAAAATTCTGGGGCGCCGGCATCATACGCCGCCTGACCCGCGACGAGCAGCAGCAGCGCCGGGTCGGTATTCAGTTGCTGTCGAAAGCGCTGATTCCGGTCAAGCTGTGGCCTGCCGGCACCGCGTCCGGAGGCAATGCCCTGCGCAATGGCGACCCGGCGCTGCTGCTGTCGACTTCGCCCGACAAGAACGGCGAGATTTCCCTGCTGCTTGAGCTGGGCAGTTTCACGAAAGGACAGGCCCTCGATATGCAGGTGGGAAGCAAGCAGTATTACCTGCTGCCAAACAAGCTCGTCGAGGGTGGCGAGGATTTTGATTGCGCGAAGTTCAGGATTATGCAGCGCGATTGAAGCAGCGCGTTCGCGTGTTTTCGGGATCCGGAGTCTGGATATGCCCTCGAAAGCGCAGGAACGCCGGCCGGCCGCGGATATACGTAATCAAGTCGCAGGGACGGCCAGCCGGCGTGACGCGGGCGTATCGAAACCCCTCAGCGTTCGGCGCTTATCGCTTTGTCGAGCCATGCGCCGATCGCCTGTATTTCTTCCAGGCAGACCGCGTGCTGCATCGGGTATTCGTGCCACTCGACCGCGTAGCCCAGTGCGCTTAGTTTGGCGCGCGAGGCAGTCGCCATTGCCAGCGGTATCACCGGGTCGTGGGCGCCGTGCGCATAAAAGATCGGGATGTCCCGGTTTGGCGCCGACGCTTCATCCGCCAAGGTCTCTCCAAGTGGCAGGTAGGTCGACAACGCCATGATGCCCGCGAGCCGCTGGGGGTAGCGCAGGCCGGTCTGCAGTGCGATCGCGCCACCCTGCGAGAAGCCTGCGATTACGATATTGCGCGGCGCAATACCGCGCTGGATTTCGCGCGCGATCAGCTTGTCGATGGCGGTTTGCGACGCGCGCACACCCTGTTCGTCCGCCCGGCGCGTAGTGCCTTCCAGGTCGCCGAAGCTCACGTCATACCATGCCCGCATCACGTGTCCATTGTTGATGGTCACCGGCATCATCGGCGCGTGCGGAAAAACAAAGCGGATCGCCGGTGCGCTGCCGAGCTTCAGTTCAGGCACGATAGGCGCAAAGTCATTGCCGTCGGCGCCAAGGCCATGCATCCAGATCACCGCGGCCGCCGGCTTCGGCGCGGTTTCGATTTCTATGGTTTCAAGCATTTTATAAGGTTAGGAGTGAAGGAGTGAAGAAGTGAAGGAGTGAAGGAGTGAAAAAATCCCACCCCCTTTGTCAAGAGGGACGGTTAGCGTGGGGGTATTCACCCATTCACTTTTTCACTTCGGTCTGATGGCCGATTTCGGCCGGAACACCCTGATCACATTGTCGTGCGTTTCGATGTACGGCCCGCCGATCAGGTCGATGCAGTAGGGTACGGCGCTGAACACGCCATCGAGCGTTTCCTTGATGGCCTTGGGTTGCCCCGGCAGATTCAGGATCAGCGCTTGCTTGCGTACCACGCCGACCTGGCGCGACAGGATCGCGGTCGGCACGTATTTAAGACTGACCTGCCGCATCTGCTCGCCGAAACCGGGCATGACCTTGTCGGCAACCGCGAGCGTTGCTTCCGGGGTCACATCGCGCGGCGCGGGTCCGGTGCCGCCGGTGGTGAGCACCAGATGGCAGCGGGCCTCGTCGACGAGCTCCGTGAGCGTCTGCTCGATCAGTTGCTGCTCGTCGGGGATCAGCCGCGTCACCATTTTCCAGGGCGTTGACAGCGCGGCGCCGAACCATTCCTGCAGCGCCGGCAGGCCTTGGTCGGCATAAACGCCGCCCGCGGCGCGGTCGCTGATCGATACGAGGCCGATCAATAATTCGTTGTGCATGACGCGATTATAGCGTGAGCAGTGAAGGAGTGAAGGAGTGAAGGAGTGAAGGAGTGAAGGAGTGAAGGAGTGAAGGAGTGAAGGAGTGAAGGAGTGAAGGAGTGAAGGAGTGA
>JAYWDM010000555.1:0-9704 GCA_043779885.1 Betaproteobacteria bacterium
AAATGCGCTTCGCTCTCGGGCCCCGGATCGATCAGCGCGAGCGCCTCGGTGCCGATAATATAAGTATTGGTGCCGGGACCGGTCATCATGCCGGGATTCGGCGCCGTTACGCGGCGCACGAGCGCCGAGACCTGCACGACTTCCCCGGGCGTAATTTTTTTCAGATCTTCCATGTTCCGCTTCCTTCATGCGCGCCCGCTTCGTCGTAACCCGCCTCGCCGGGCATGATGCGGCGGCCGTCCTTGCCGATGCGCGGCGCTATCGTCGGCACATCAGGCAATGCACGCATGGCATCGATCAGCGCGGTGGCGGATTCGTAGCCGGCAAAGATCCGCAGTGTGTGGATGGTCGGCGTCATCAGTTTGAAAGTGCCTTGCCGGAATTGCTCCACGCCGACGCGCGGACTGACCCAGACGCTCTCGATGGTTTCTTCGTTGTCGTGCACGGGCTCCTGCCCGGCCGGCGCCTGCGCGATGAAAAATCGCGTGTCGTAGCGGCGCGGCGCGCCCGCCGGCGTGATCCAGTGACTGAAGTAGGTGAGTTCGTCCACGGCAAGCTTGAGGCCGGCGTCGTTCAGCAGCGCTTCAAACGCGAGATCGCCATCGGCCACCGCCTTGCGATGGCGCGACAATTCGGTCGCCCGCGCATGCCCCACGGGTTGTCCGGCCGCCGCGTGCGCAAGCAGCAACCCGGACTCCTCGAACGATTCGCGGATGGCGGCAATCCAGTACGCAAGGCCGTCGGCAGCCACGCCAAGGCGGCGGCTCGCCGCCTCGTCGTCGAGCCCCGTGCAACGCGCGTAAACCCCGCTGGCGGCGTCCGCCCGGTCAACAGCGCCGCCCGGGAACACATACTTGCCGGCCACGAAGGCCGACTGCAGATTGCGCTTCATCATGAGCACTTCGAGGCCCTGCGGGCCGTCGCGCACCAGCGTGACAGTTGCCGCCGGCAGTGGCGTGATAGCGGTCATTGTTCGGGCAAAAACATCGTTCGAATGCTCCATCCAAGTGTAGATCGGAGAATACTACGAATTATCCAGCCAGATGAAATGCCGTGATCTCCGGAGTCCACTTACGGTGTCGCGGCGGGAGCGGGTATCGACGTGAAATTGTCCCGGATCCGCTGCACGCCCTCGAGTCAGGTAGGGTGGGCAACTCGTTGCCCACGCGGATAATGCAGGGGGCTGCGCGGACGCTGCACGCGACTGCGCAATCTCTCACCCACGTCACTGACGCAGTGACGCATATTGGGCAACTGGGAGCGATCGCGTTCTTTTTGCGAAAGTTGTGTTCGTGCTCTTATACATTGGCACATAGGGACTAACAGTTTGTTGAAATTTGACTCGTCTCCCCGGCGTACGCCGGGGTCCAGAAAACCTGACTCAAGCGAATCAACAGCTTTCTGGATGCCGACTTTCGTCGGCATGACGGGATCATGGCGACTGCGGCGAAATTCAACAAACTGCTAACCTTGAACTTCCCACGCATTGGGCGCGTGGGCATCCAGTTGCCCACCCTACGTTCTGCGGGCCGTCGCGCACCAGCGTGACAGTTGCCGCCGGCAGTGGCGTGATAGCAGTCATTATTTCTCGGTCAACAGTTTCATGAGGCTCGAGGAGTCGAGCCGGCCATAGCCTTTTTCCTGCAACTTGCCGTACCACTGTTCGACGACGGCGGTGACCGGCAGCAGCGCGCCGTTGCGGCGGCCTTCATCGAGACAGATCTGCAGGTCCTTGCGCATCCAGTCTACCGCGAAACCGAAGTCGAATTTGTCATCGACCATGGTCGGGCCGCGGTTCTCGAGCTGCCACGACTGCGCCGCGCCTTTGGAAATCACGTCGATCACCTTTTTTGCATCCAGTCCGGCGCGCGTCGCGAAGTTCAGACCTTCCGCGAGGGACTGCACCAGTCCGACAATCGTAATCTGGTTCACCATCTTGGTCAGCTGGCCGGCACCCGCCGGCCCCATCAGCGTCACCGCGCGGCCGTAGTGCGCCATCACCGGCTGCGCGGCTGCGAATGCCCGCGGCTCGCCGCCGACCATGACGGTGAGTATGCCTTTTTCCGCTCCCGCCTGCCCGCCGGAAACCGGCGCGTCGAGAAAATCAAAGCCGGCGGCCCGCACGACCTGCTCCAGTTCGCGCGCCACATTCGCCGATACGGTCGAGTGATCGGCGTAGACAGCGCCTTTCCGCATTCCGGCGAACGCGCCGTCCGCGCCCAGCGCGACCGCGCGCAGATCGTGATCGTTGCCGACGCAGGAAAATACGATGTCCGCGCCGTGGGCCGCCTCGCGCGGCGTGGCAACCGCGCGGCCGCCATGATCCTTGACCCACTGGTCGGCTTTCGCGCGCGTGCGATTGTAGACCGTCACATCATATTTCGCGCGCGCGAGATGACCCGCCATCGGGTAGCCCATCACGCCCAGTCCGATAAATGCAAGTTTTGGTTTTTTCGCGTCGGTATCCGTCATTCTCTGTTACCCCTTTTACATTTCCGCGCAATGCGTAAAACGCGTCGAGCGAAACGGCATTGTTGCGCCGTTTCGCGATGGTCGCTGGCCGTCATTCCGCCTGAATGTCGGCGGCCTTGATGATTTTGCCGTAGCGCGCCGCGTCTTCCCTGACCGTGCGCGCGAGTTCCGCGGGCGTCCCCGGCGCCACTTCAACGCCGGTGCTGAGGAGAAAGTCGTTGGTCTCTTTGCTCTTCAGGATGCGAACCAGTTCGGCGTTCAGCCGCGCGATAATTGATTTGGGTGTCTTGGCCGGCACGAAGAATCCAAACCAGATGCTGGTATCGAAGTCCTTGTAGCCGGCTTCCATCATGGTCGGCACATCGGGCAGCAGCGCCGAACGCGTGGCGATGGTGATCGCCAGCGGCCGCAGCCGGCCTGCCTTGACGTGCGGAATCGCCGGCCCCATCCCGAGGTAACCGAATTTCACCTCCTGTCCGCCCATGACCGCCAGCGTCGCCGGCCCGCCGCCTTTGTATGCGACGTGCACCGTCTTCAAGCCGGCAAGCATGTTCAGCAGTTCGCCCGACAGGTGCATCGACGTGCCGACACCCGGCGTCGCGTATGACAGCACGCCGGGGTTCGCTTTGGCGTAATCGATCAAATCCTTCATGGTTTTCGCCGGAAACGACGGGTGGACGGCGAGCAGGATAGGCGTGATCGTGCCTTGCGTGACGGGTGCGAAATCGCGCTCCACGTTGTAGGAAATCTTCGGCGTCAGCACCGGAATGACCGACATTTCGCGCGTCGAACCGATAAACACGGTATAGCCATCGGGCGCTGCGTTCGCCGCGATTTCCGTCGCAATGATGCCGTTGCCGCCGCCCCGCGGATCGACCACGACCGTTTTTCCCCAGGCCTCGGTCAGACGCGGCCCGACAGTGCGCGCCAGGATGTCGGTATTGCCGCCCGGCGGATAAGGCAGCACCAGCCGAATCGGCTTGTCGGGATAATTCGGCGATTCCGCGCCGACTGCACCGGTCGGAAATACCAGTCCCGCGTATAGCGCCACACCAACGCATCGCACAAGATTCATCGCAATACCCCATTTGTACATTACGAAACCGGGCAACGGTTCGGTTTCGCTCAACGCTCCCCTCGCCCTCCGGGAGAGGGGTTGGGGGTGAGGGTCGAGCGATGTAACGCGAGTTACGTAAAGCTCGATAGTGTTTCGCCTGGGGGCCATGCTCAACCGAGCACGACCGGATATCCCGGCGGCGGCGTGAAGCCGAGATCACCGCGTTTGATCACCGCCTCGCGACCGCCATTCTCGGCGAGAAGTTCGCCCTGGCGTTTTTTCGCGCGGGCGTCCACCTCAGCCGGATCGCAAATGCGCAACAGCCTGGCACGGCATTCTGCCACCACCTGCGCGTACTCCGCGTCACCCGCGAGATCGCGCAATTCTTCCGGGTCGGCCGCGAGATCGAATAACTGCGGCCGGTAGGCAACGTAATGCACGTACTTGTATTTGCCGTGCCGGATCATGAACGCGGCGGTGGTCGAACCCATCCCGTGGTATTCGGTCAGCACGTTGCGATCTGGCTTGTCACCCGCCGCCAGCCCGAACAACGAATGCCCCGGATGACCGTCGTATGCATCCGGCGTGCTCTCGCCCGCGCACTCCATGATGAACGGATAGGTGTCCACGTGATTCGCCGGCTCGCTGATCTTTACCCCGCGCGGAATGTCCGGCCCCTTGATAATGAGCGGCACGCCGGCAACCTCTTCGTACATCGTCGACTTGCCCCACAGCCCGCGCGCCCCAAGATTGTCGCCATGATCCGACGTGTAGAGCACGCGCGTGCTGCCGGCAAGCCCAACCGCATCGAGCGTGCGCAATACCTTGCCGATATTGTCGTCGAGAAAAGTGCACAGGCCGTAGTAGGCGGCGATCGCTTTTTTGAGCTTCGCCGCATCGAAGAACTTGTCGTACGAAAAACTCTCCGCATAATCGCGCAGATAGGGATGGTCGGGGCGCTCGTTTTTCGCGTACTGCTTGGGCAGCGGCATTGCATCCAGCGGATACTGATAATAGAACTCGGCGGGCGCGACCAGCGGGAAATGCGGGCACACGAAAGAAACGAACAGCACCCACGGCTTGTCGCGATACTTCGGCGCCTCTTCGCGCAGCCAGATCTGCGCCTTGGTCGCGATCTCGCGATCGTAAAACGTATACGACGTCTCGCCGGGTCCCGCGAGTTTGGCAATTTTCCACGACAAGCCGCGTTCGGGCAGATCGGTCCTCACCAGCCCCATCAGGTCGCCTTTGCCCTCGATCACGTTCATCGGAATGATTTCTTCCGAGAAACCGTTGTCGTCGCCCGGCAGGCCGCGAAAGTGCAGCTTGCCGATGGACACGACGCGGTGGCCGCGGTCGCGCAGCCGGTGATGCCAGCTCGGAATCGCGCCTTCATAGGCGTCCGCATTGTCCCAGTAACCGATCTGGTTTACGTATTTGCCGGCGGCAAACGCCGCGCGCGCCGGCACGCAGACCGGGCACGTCGTGTACGCGCTGGTGAACGACGTGCCGGCCGCCGCGAGCGCGTCGATGTTCGGCGTCTTTACCAGTGGATGCCCATTGCAACCCATGACTTTCGGGTTGTGTTCGTCCGACATGATGATAACGAGATTGGTCGGTTGCATGGCGCCCTTACACGTGGCCGTATTTCTCGAGCACAGCGGCGAGCGACGCGCCCGCGTCCAGCTCTTTGCGGATGTTGACTTCGGTCGCGGTCAACTGCTCAGCGGCGCCAAGCACGCGCTCGCACATCGCCTCAGGCACAACGATGGCGCCGTCGACATCGGCGAACACGAAATCGCCGGGATGCACCGTCACGCGCGCCGTCGTTGCCCCCGCCAGATATACCGGCACCTGCCACGCGGTGACTTTCCAGCGCCCGATCGACTGCACGGGCGTGCGGTAGCGCGCGTAAACCGGAAACTTCTGCCTGGCGATCCAGTTGATGTCACGAATCCCACCGTCGACCAGGGCGCCCGCGCACCCGCGCGTTTTCATGCCAAGCGCGATCAACTCGCCGAAGTAGCAGATACCTTCGCCGTCACCGCTCCATACCGTCAGTTCGCCGGGCTGCACGCCATCGACTGCTTTCATCTTGTCGGGATCGCCGCCGTCGTTCGCGTACGGCGTCATCTGACCGCGTATCGTATAGGCCCAGCCCGCCATCTTGCCGCAGTCCGCGGGAAACGGCGTGAAGCACGACGCCAATCCCTGTTCGTGCATGCCTAGCTTATCCAGCACGTCCGCGACCGTTGCGGTGTCGACGTTGAGATAACGCTGGCGGATGGCCTCGCGCGCGGTGGTCGTCATGTCCCGGCGAATTTCACGTCAGATTGAATTTCTTGCCGCGAATAAACGCGCCGAAGTCGGCCCGTTCGGATTTGGCGTACTGACGCGCCTTGTCCTCCGACCAGCCGTAGAATTCGGCCGCCCCGAAGCGCGCGACGTCGCGCTGCTTTTTGTACTGTTGCCGCATCTCGCGGCGGCGGTCGTACGCATCGATTTTTGCCGCGATTCCCGATTCGCTGAAACGGTCGGTGTGCACGGTGACGTCCAGCGCCAGCCGCGACGTGATCATGCCGGGCTCGGACGGATAACCAACACAGAGTCCGGCAACCGGAAACACCCAGTCCGGCAATGCGAGCAGATCGCTGACGGCCTGCGCATGGTTACGCACCGAACTGATCGGGCAACAGCCGAGGCCCGCGGCTTCCGCCGCATGGATGAATGTCGCCATCACGATGCCGGCATCGACCGCGGAATTCATGAATGCATCCAGATGATCGTTGGCAAACGGTTTTCCGCGCAGTTCCGCGACCTGGCGGATGCGCCGGTTGTTGCCGCAGAACACGAGGAACACGGGCGCCGTGCGCACCCATGGATTGTCGGGCAAAAGATCGGCAATCGCAGTGCGCGTCGCGCCGTCGCTCACGTGGACTATATCCGCCTGCTGCAGGTCGCTTTTCGACGGCGCGGAAAGCGCGCACGCGAACAGCAGTTGCAGCAGTTCCGCAGGTACCGGCTGCGGCGCATACCTGCGCTGCGAGCGATGCTCGAGTATGCGCGCGAGGGCGCCGGCGCCCGGTTGGTCCTGGGCGACAGGGACAGTCGCGCCAAAGCGCTCCATGAGCGCGCGTTCCATGCGCGTTGAAATGTCGGTCATGATCGTGTCCTGTATTCCGGTCTGACACCGGCGCAAAAATTAAGGGCGCGTTACAAAATAAAAACAGCGCAGGTGAGTCGCCTGCACTACGAAACCGTGTTCACAGCAACGAAGAACTTTCAATTCCAGTCGCGCTCTAAGTGCCGTACCTGATCGGCGAATTGGCGAGTTTCAGCGCCGCCAGCGCGCTGTAACACGCAAGCCACGCCGTCTTTGGATTTTCCGGCGCCGGCACGTTTTCGAGCCTGACGCGGATATTGCCGGACTTGCCCCGGATCGTAATGTCATGCGTGTTGTGCACGATGGTTGGGTCGGCCACCACTTTGAGCCGGGTGCGGTCGAATCCGATGCCCGCCATGGAGAGCACCGCCGCGATATTGACGTTGGCCGGAAAATGCGGCACACCCTCACGCGCCGTGCCCTCGAACAATACGGCCGGCTCGCGCAGACCGGCAAGATCGATATTCAGCTTGTCGACGAACGCGATGCCCTGCCACGCCGCCGCCGGCTTGGAGACGACGATCTCGACGTAATCGACGCCTGCTATGCATGCGGCCTTGAGCGCATCGAGGCCGCCAATGCCGCCCGAAGGCACGTACAGCATCGCGCTGTTGCGGATCGCACTGGCTTCGAGCCGCGCGCGCAACTCGTCATTGCACAACGCGCCGCCCGAGAGCACGATCACCGCGATGCCGGCGTCAAGCAATGCGCCGCAATAGTCGCGCACCGCCTCGTGCGACGCGGCTTCCACCGCGACGTCGGGCTTGTGCACCAACAGCTCATCGAGCGTGGTGACGAATGCAACACCGAACTCGGCGGCCAGCGGCTCGCCACGCGACTGTCCGTTGCGTCCGACGATCGCCACGACCTCGGCATCGCCGAGATCGCCGCGTTGGATATGTTCGAGGAAAAGGCGCGCGATGGTGCCGCCGCCGATGATGGCTACCCGCATGATCTACCCGCTTTATTCCGCTAGTGCGGTGCCGCGCAATTAATAAAACATTCCCTCCCCTTCAAGGGGAGGGTTAGGGTGGGGATGGGGTGGCATTTGAGCGCAATTACCCTATCCGCCTCCCAACCTCCCCCCTGAGAGAGGAGGAGTTTCGCCATTGCCGCGCCGCTGCATAAGTTATCAAACAGAGTGAGGCACTACACCGGCTATTGTGCCATAAACACGGCGCAGTCCCCGCGCGCCGGATCAGGCGCCGGCGAACGCACGGCTCGTCTCGCGCACGCAGCGCAGGATGTGTTCCGGCGTCTGCGGCGGGCTGGTACAGCCGGGCGCCAGGATCAGATTTCGCCTGCCGGCCTGCTGCACCGCGTCCTGCATCTCCGCGCGTATCTCCGGCGCCGAGCGTTCCGCGATTTTTTGCTCGTTGATGCCGCCCATCAGGCACTTGCCCGTCATCTTGCGCAGATCAGCAAGCGACGGATTGCCCGGCAGGCGGTCGGATACGCTGAACGCTTCGACCGGATAATCGAGCACGCGCCGCATATCGACGTGCGTGCCGTGCACGTGCAGGATGCGCGTCATCCCCTGCATCGCTTCGAGCACGCGCAGATCGAACGGCCGCAGAAAAGTCTGGAAAGTCGCGTCGTCTATGCCGCGGTCGCCGGGCGGCGCGATCGCGCCGTTGATCGAATACAGCACGGCGTCGCATCCCGCCTGTTTGAGTTCGTGCATATACGCGCACACCGTGTGCGTGACGGCGTCGAGCATGTGCAGCGCTTCGCGCCTGTTGCCGTATATCATCTTCGCCGCGCTGAACCCCGCCTTGCGCAGAACCTGCTGAAATGGATCGAAGAACGTGTCGATGATGGGCATGTCCGGACCGAAGTCCTTGCGCAGCGCGCGGATCAGCTTGAGTTCTTCGGCATAGTTGGGAATCGTGCCGGGCAGTTTTTCGAACCTGAGCATGTCCTGCGGCGAAGTCAGGGTCTCCATGCCCGCGGGCAGCGGATAGCGGTAATCATGCATGACCTTGCACACGTCCCAGTCATAGGTGCGCACGTAGGCCGCATGCCGGCGCGCCGCCTCGTCTCCCGGCAGCGCATCCGTTACAAAATGCACCCACACCGTGCAGGGTGGGTAATCGACTTCGCCGCCGTTTACGGCGGCTTCAAAACGTTCCCGGTTGTTCATTGAATGGCTTTCGTGGCTGGAAAAGGTGCCGCGGTATGGTGCGTCGGCGTATCCGGCAAGTCAAGCGGTTGACCCTGTTTGCGGCACTGGTGCACAATCCGGAGCGCACTCTCACACGGGGACCATCATGTTCAGAACACTGCTCTCAGCGTCGCTTGCGGCGGCCGTCGCGACGACCGCCGCATTCGCGGCCGAACCGCGGCACAACGAGTACCCGAACAAGCCCGTGCGCATGCTCATCCCGTTCGCGCCGGGCGGCACCATCGATCCGATCACGCGCATCCTCGGCGAAGCGCTCGGCAAGGACCTCGGACAAAATGTCGTGATCGACAACCGGCCCGGCGCCAACGGCAACATCGGCATGGCGGTTGCCGCCAAGGCCGAGCCCGACGGCTATACGCTCGTCATGACTTCGTCAGGAGCGCTTGCCGCCAACATCAGCCTCTACAAGAAGATTCCGTTCGATCCGGTCAAGGACTACGAGCCGGTCATCCTCTATGGCAACGTGCCGAACATCCTGGTTGTGAATCCCTCGGTGCAGGTGAAGACGCTCAGGGAGTTCACGGATTACGCCAAGTCCAATCCGAACAAGCTCAACTTCGGTTCGACCGGCAATGGCAGCTCGATGCACCTCGCGGGAGAACTCTACAAATCGATGACCGGCACGCACATGACCCACGTGCCCTACAACTCGCCGGCGCAGGCGACGCAGGATCTGCTCGGCGGCAACACCCAGGTCATGTTCCAGCTGATGACCGGCATCTGGCAGCACGTCAACACCGGCCGCGTGCATGCGATCGCGGTGCTGGCGCCAAAGCGCTCTTCAACGCTGCCCAACGTACCGACCACCGCCGAAGCCGGCATTCCGG
>JAYWDM010000556.1:0-3434 GCA_043779885.1 Betaproteobacteria bacterium
CCGTGGCGGCGTGGCGGCTGAATTTACTGAATGGAAATGGCAAAAACCCCACCCTTGATGGTCTGCACGAGTACGCCGCTGTTGAACGCCTGCGGCTGGGTGATGATCGGGCTGCCGTCAGTTGCGATGCGCACGGCAAACGAGCCATCCTCGCGCGACAGGAAGTGCACGTAACCCTGAAAGTCCCCGACCGCAACGTACTTGCCGACGGCGACCGGGCCGCTGATGTAACGGCCATGCAGTTTGTCCTGTTTCCACAGGCTGGCGCCATTTGTTTTGACGAACGCAATGAGGGCGCTTTTGTCGTCCGCAACATATACGTTCTGGTCATCGATCGTCATGCCGGAAATGCTTGAAACGTCGCGCGCCCAGTTGGGTGTTCCCTGCACGAGGTCAAAGCAGGCCACGCGTCCCTGAAAAGCCACGGCGCATACCTGCTTGCCGTCCAGCACCGGCACGCTGGATACGTCGGCGACGCGCTCAAGCTCCGTCGCGCCCTTGGGCAACGCTACCGTTGCCTCCCAGCCGACGTTGCCGGTGTTGAGCCCGAGCGCAACCAGTCTGCCGCCGGCGAACCCGGCGAACACGGCGCCGCGACTCACGGCAATGCCGACATGGGTACGCACCGACAATGCCGGCAACGCGCGCTGGTACAGCCATTTGCGGGTACCCGTCGCCGCATCGAGCCCATAAACGCGGCCGTCGCCGCTGCGCACGACCACGACGCCCTGATCGATCTGCGGCGCACTGAGTATTTCGCTCGTGAGCTGTGATTTCCACAACTGCTTGCCGGTGGCGTCCAATGCCAGCACCTCCCCCTTGGCGGTGCCCGCCAGAATGACGCGGCCATCCGTGCCAACGCCCCCCGACAGTCGATTTTTGCTGTCGATACGCGCAAGCACTTTCCCCGCGGCGGCATCGAAGCGCACGATCTGCCCGGATGCACCAGCCGCGTAGACGGAACCGGTGTCGACGGCCGGCATGAATGCGTATTTTTCAGCCGCCCCGACCGTGCCCTGCCACAGTATCCTGGCGCTGGCGCTCGGCTTGTACGTCGTGAGTTCCGCCGGCTTCTGCGCCGGCCCGCTGCCAAACCACCTGTCGAAGTAGTCGCCTGGCGCCGCGCAGCCGCCCGCGAGCAGCAAACCGGCGACCAGGACGCAGCGTGCGGCTCTCACTTGGGCGCGCCGAGCGCGTCGCGCTTGAGCTGAATCAGTGCGCGGTAAGTGCTCTTCGCCTCGCTTTTATCGAGTGCGCGCTGGTACGCGGCACGCGCTTCCTCGACCTTGCCCTGCGCCACCAGCACGTCGCCTTTAAGATCCGCATACAATGCGCTCAACGATTCCATGTGCTGCGTATCGACCAATTTCAGCGCGTCGTCATATTGTTTTTCGTCCAGCAGCACGGCCACCAGACGCAGGCGCGCGATGTCGCGCGTCGCATCGTCCCGGCCTTTGTCGGCCACCCATTGCAGGCGCGCTTTCGCCGTCGCCAGATCGCCGCCGTCGAACGCGGCCTTGGCCGCCGCCAGCGCCGCATACGCCGCATAGCCGGTGCGTGCGTACTTGTCGGTAATCACCGCGGCGATGTCCTGCACCTTCCTCGTTTCGTTGCCGCCGACGGCAGCTTGCAGCTGGGCATACAGTTCCCCGGCTTCAAGCCCCTGCTTGTTCTCATGGTAACGCCAGCCCTGAATGCCGCTGACTGTGACGGCGGCCGCCGCCACAACCAGCACCACGAGCGAGCGATACTGTTTCCACCACGCTTTAATCTCGTCTATCTGTTCCTGTTCTTCAAGATCGTAAACTGCCATCTTCAACCTCTCATTGTGTGACGCTCCGGCAACCGGAATCGCCGGTATTTAAACAATCAACGGCAGTTGAGCCGCCGCTAGACGCCGATGAATCGGAGTCTTCCAGGCGCCAGTTCGTTCACTTTGCGAGCGATGCGGGCGCAGCAACGCACTGCAACGATTTTTCCAGGTTCTATCGTGTCAGGTCCTCGTTATCATGTCCGCAGCGACTTCGACTGCGCAGCGCGTCTGACCCGCGCTCTCGCGGAGTGGCTTGACGCTCACCTGCCGGGCCGCGACTTCCTCTTCGCCGACGATTACGGCGTAACGCGCGCCGCTTGCGTCAGCCTTCTTCAACTGCGCCTTGAAGCTCGTGCCACTGCAGTCGAGCGTCACGGCCAGGCCGCGATCACGCAACAACTCGGCGGCCTGAAACGCAAACATTCCCGCACCGGGGCCCTGATGCGCGACATACGCGTCGGGCGCCGCGCGATGATCAAGCGCACCCGCGTCAAGCAGCAGCAACGTGCGCTCCACGCCGATGCCGAAACCGCACCCCGGCGTTGGTTTTCCCCCGAGCTGCTCGAACAACCCGTCGTAGCGGCCGCCCGAACAAATCGCACTTTGCGCTCCCAGGCGGTCGCTCACCCATTCAAAAACGGTGCGGTTGTAATAATCCAGCCCGCGCACCAGCCGCGGATTGATGCTGAAGGGGATGCGCGCTTCGCGCAGGCCCGCCTGCACCGCTTCAAAATTCGCGCGCGACGACTCGCCCAGCGCATCGATCAGCTTCGGCGCCCCTTCTATCATGCCCTGCAGCGCAGGGTTCTTGCTGTCGAGTATGCGCAGCGGATTGGCATGCAGCCGCCTGCGCGCATCGTCGTCAAGCAGCGCCTGATGCAACTCGAAATAAGCAATCAGCGTCTCACGAAACGCGCGCCGCTCGTCGCTGCTGCCGATCGTGTTGATTTGCAGCTGCACCCCGTCGATACCCAGTTTCTGCCACAGGCGGCGCGCCATCACCAGCAACTCGATGTCCACGTCGGGCCCGGGCAGCCCCAGCACCTCGGCGCCGAAGGTATGATATTGACGATAACGGCCCTTCTGCGGCCGCTCATGCCTGAACAGCGGGCCGCTGTACCACAGACGCTGTGCGCCGTTATACAGGAGGTTGTGCTCCAGCGCGGCGCGCACGGTCGGCGCCGTACCTTCCGGGCGCAGCGACAGCTCGTCGCCGTTCATCGCGTCGACAAACGAGTACATTTCCTTCTCGACGATGTCGGTGACTGCACCCACCCCGCGCACGAACAACTCGGTGCGCTCGACGATCGGCGTCCGGATGTTCCGGTAACCGTATTGGCGGAACACCTCGCGCACGGTGTCTTCGAAGAATTCCCACTGCGGGGATTGATCCGGCAGGATGTCGTTCATCCCGCGTATGGCTTGAATTGTGTTCGACATTGACGGGGCGGCAGCGGCGCTCAATGCGCCCCGGTATCAATGCGTGCCGCCGCCTCTTTCGGCAAGCCATAGTTTTTGTGCACATATTGCTCCACCAGCGCCTGAAACTCCGCCGCTATATTGCCGCCCTTCAACGTCACCGCCTTGACGCCGTCGATATAAACCGGCGCCACCGGATTTT
>JAYWDM010000557.1:0-3429 GCA_043779885.1 Betaproteobacteria bacterium
ACCGCTGTTATACGAAACGCTTTATTCCGTTCATCATTCTCGCAGGTCGCGTCGCAACCACACTAATTGCACACCGTTCACATGCGGCCTGGCGCCCGAGCGTTTCGTTTTCTCGCGTCGATAGCAAAAGCATACTCCGCCCTTTTTGTTCGCGCTAGCCGAATCCAAAATAGCATGAGCATCGAAAACGACGGGGATTGGATGCTTTTTTATCAATGGGTCAGGATCGCCAGAACCGGCTACTGTTTGAACTCGACTCGTTTTCTCAACGAATCAGTTGATTACCAATCTGCGCCCAGGTGTTCCGGCATGATTCATGGCTTGCGGCGCGGCGTGCTCGATCGCGGCGCCGGCCGCATGTTCGCGTCCACCTGCCATCCCGCGGAGGTATTCGCGAGAGGATATAGGTATGGCGGCTTCCTTTCAGTTTCGTTGGTAAATTCGCCTCGCGAAATATGCGGACTGACGCTAAACGACGCGAATACCATCCCCGTATCGCGCGAGCAGCGCGTCGTTGGTCAACAGCTTAAGCGGCTCCGCGACGCTTTGCGCAACGAGCAGCCGGTCGAACGGGTCCCGATGGATGTTCGCAAGCTGCGCCACTCGCGCCGCATGCGCGCCAGTCACGGGAAGCTCAACGAAACCCATCTGCGGCAAGGCAGTCAGCAAGGCCGGTACATCGACGCGAAAATCCTTGCGCCTCAGTGCGCTCTTGATGGCGATTTCCCAGATGCTTGCCGCGCTGTAGTAAACCTCGTTGGCGGAGTCCTCAATCAGCGCCCGCGCCCCACGCGGCAATCGGCTGCTGCTCGCCGCTGCCCATAGCAGCAGGTGCGTATCGACCAGCAACCGCACTATTTGCGGCCCTCGAACGCGCGCAGCACGGACGCAGGCATGGGCTTGTTCAAGTCGTCCGGGATTTTGAATTTTCCGTCGAGCAACCCCAACCGGCGCGCCGCGCGGGACTTCGTCAGTGCCACGAGCTTGGCAACGGGCCTGCCCGCCCGGGCGATCACGACGTCCTCGCCTGCCTCCGCGCGCGCGACCAGCTTCGATAGTTCGGTCTTCGCCTGGTGGATATTGACTTGTTTCATCGGGAGACCCTGTCGACGTTTGTTAGGTTAGCTAAGTTTAGCTAACGTCGCACCAAAGTCAAGAGTCTCGGGCGCCGGCGCCAAGCTCGCGCGCCAGGAAAAAGATTGCTGAAGGAGCGTCGCCGGGTAGCCGGTAGACGCCAAGGTCGGTGGCATCCGCTGACAGCACGTCACCGATGTTTACGCTTCAGGACGTGTCGTGGCTGAAGCGGGGTCACCTAAAGCCCATACGAATGTATTCCCAATTCGAGCAGGTTCTACTTCTTCTTCCCTTGCGCGAACAACTGATCGAGCTTCTGCTCGTAGGCGTGATAACCGAGGTAGTCGTAGAGGTCGTTGCGCGTCTGCATGGTGTCGATGACGCCCTTCTGCGTGCCGTCCTTGCGGATGGTCTGGAACACCTTCAACGCGGCCGCGTTCATCGCGCGGAACGCGGACAACGGGTAGAGCGCCATCGCCACGTTGGCGCTTTTCAGTTCTTCGGTGGTGAATAGCGGGGTCGCGCCGAATTCGGTGATGTTGGCGAGTATCGGCACTTTCACCGCATCGGCGAATTTCCTGTACATCGCCAATTCGGTGATCGCTTCCGGAAATATCATGTCGGCGCCCGCCTCGACGCACGCGCAGGCGCGGTCGATCGCCGCCTGCAGGCCCTCAACCGCGAGCGCGTCGGTGCGCGCGATCACCACGAACTCGCGATCGGTCTTGGCGTCGGCGGACGCCTTGATGCGGTCGACCATTTCCTGCTGCGTCACCAGTTCCTTGTTGGGACGGTGGCCGCAGCGCTTGGCGCCGACCTGATCTTCGATATGCATCGCGGCGGCGCCGAACTTGATCAGCGATTTAACCGTGCGCGCGACGTTGAACGCGCTCGAGCCAAAGCCGGTGTCGACGTCGACCAGCAACGGCAACGTGCAGACGTCGGTGATGCGCCGGATGTCGGTCAGCACGTCGTCGAGATTGCTGATGCCGAGATCAGGCAGGCCGAGCGAGCCGGCGGCGACACCACCGCCCGACAGGTAGATTGCTCTGAAGCCGACGCGCTCCGCCATGCGCGCGTGGTAAGCATTGATGGTGCCCGCAATCTGCAGCGGTTTTTCGGCGGCAATGGCGGCGCGAAAGCGCGCGCCTGCGGATTGACTCATCATGAGATTGCTCCTGGCTATTGGTGGAAGCCTGCAGCGGTACGTGCGGCCGGCGGCGAATGATTCGCGCCATTTTAACGCACGCCGATGCAACGCGGGAAACACCCCGCTTGCGGATTGCACCCCCGCATGATTGCTGTTATGTTTTCGCTCTCCCCATTCGCACCGATATTCCAGCAAATCACCGGACACGCGATGAAATCGATACCGCGCCTGATGTGCGTTGCACTGCCGGCAGCCCTGCTTGCCGGACCCGCTGCGGCGCAGCCCGCCTATCCGTCGAAGCCGGTCCGCTTCCTGGTCGGCGCGCCGGCCGGCGGCAGCAACGATATTTTCGCGCGCGCCATCAGCCAGCGTCTGTCGGAAGCGCTCGGCCAGCCGGTGATCGTCGACAACCGTCCCGGCGCCTCGCAGATGATCGCCGCCGACCTCACGGCGAAAGCGCCGCCCGACGGCCACACGCTCTACATGACCTCCACCACCTACACCACGGCGGCCGCGTTGATGGCGAAGCTGCCGTTCGATCCAATCGTCGATCTCACCGGCATCACGATGATCGCGCGCGGGCCGATGGTGCTGGTGGTGCATCCCTCGATTCCGGCGAAGACCGTCAAGGAACTGATCGCGATCGCGCGCGCGCGGCCGGGCCAGCTCAACTACACCTCGTCGGGCATTGGCGGCATCAATCACTTCGGCGTCGAAGTTCTGAAATCGATGGCCAGGATCGACATGGTGCACGTGCCGCACAAGGGCATGGCGCCGGCGATCACAGACCTGATGGCGGGCCAGGTGCAGGTGCTGCTGGTGAGCCTGACCGCGGTCGAGTCGCAAATGCAGTCGGGACGCCTGCGCGCCATCGGCGTCAGCAGCCCGAAACGGTCGTCGTTCCTGCCCAACCTGCCGGCGATTGCCGAAACGCTGCCCGGCTACGACAACGATTTGTGGTGGGGCGTCTTCACGGGCGCGAAGGTGCCGAAGGCGACGATCGACCGCCTCAACACCGAGATCCACAAGACGATGGCGGCCGACGATTTGAGAAAACGCTTCGCCGATTTCGGCGCCGTCGCCGCGCCGACCACGCCCGAAGGCTTCAACATCATCGTGAAAAGCGAAATCGCGAAGTGGAACAAGGTCATCAAGGCCGCGAACATCAAGCCCGAATGAAGAGCGCGCTGCGAAAAAAATCCTAC
>JAYWDM010000558.1:0-3428 GCA_043779885.1 Betaproteobacteria bacterium
CATCGACCCGTTGAGCAAGACCGTCGGACACGCCTTCGCCTGATGCATCGTTTACCTGACGCTGGGCACGTCGTACGAGATGTTCGTGCGTTACGTCATGAACAATCCCACGAACTGGGCGTTCGACTTCAGCTACCTGATGTATGGCGGGTTGTTTTTCATGGCGGGCGCGTACACGCTGTCGCGCAACGGCCACGTGCGCGGCGACTTTATCTACCGCATGTGGCGCCCGCGCACCCAGGCCATCGTCGAACTGGTGCTGTACGTCCTGTTCTTTTTTCCCGGCGTGCTCGCGCTCGTGATCGCCGGCTGGCAATACGGCTTCGGCGCGCTGAGAATCCGCGAAGTGAGCGTCAACAGCCCGGTCGGAATTCCCGTGTGGCAGTTGAAGCTCCTGATCCCGTTCGGCGCCGGCCTGCTCGCGCTGCAGGGACTGGCCGAGGTGCTGCGCTGCGTTCTGTGCATCCGCGACAACCGCTGGCCGCAACGGCTGCATGATGTCGAGGAACTGGAAAACGTGCTGGTTCAGCAACACGCGGCCGCGGCGGCGACCAGGCAAGGGGCCGCGAAATGAGCGATCCCGTCCTCGCCCTGGTGATGCTCGGGCTGTTCATCTTCGTCATCCTGCTCGGATTTCCCATCGCGTTTACGCTGATGGGAATGGGGGTCGGGTTCGGCTACTACGCGTATCACAGGCCCGGCGCGGAATTATTCGACAACCAGATTTTCTATCTGCTGACGCAAAACACCTGGAGCATCATGAGCAGCGACGTGCTGGTCGCGGTGCCGCTGTTTCTCTTCATGGGCTACGTGATCGAGCGTTCCAACATTCTCGATCGCCTCTTCTACAGCCTGCAGGTGGCGCTGCGCCACGTTCCGGGTTCGATGGCGGTGGCGGCGCTGTTGACTTGCGCCATGTTCGCCACCGCCACCGGCATCGTGGGCGCGGTGGTGACGCTGATGGGACTGCTGGCGTTTCCGGCGATGCTCAAGGCGGGCTACGACCAGAGGCTTGCCGCAGGCGTCATTTGCGCCGGCGGCACGCTCGGCATCCTGATCCCGCCATCCATCATGCTGATCGTGTATTCAGCCGCCGCCTCGGTCTCGGTGGTACGGCTGTACGCCGCGGCAATGATTCCGGGCTTCATGCTCGCGGGGCTTTACGTGATCACGCGCGTCGTAATCAATCCCGCGCTCGCACCCAAGCTTTCCAAAGAGGAGAGCAACGTCCCGTGGAGCAAGGCCATCCTGCTGCTCGTGCAGGCGTTCGTGCCGCTTGCGGTGCTGATACTCGCGGTGCTCGGCTCGATCCTGGGCGGCCTGGCGACGCCGACCGAGGCCGCCGCGGTGGGCGCGTTGGGCAGCGTGATCCTCGCCGCGGCGTACCGGGCGCTGACGTGGGTGCGGCTCCAGGAAGCGGTCTATCTCACCTCGCGCACTTCGGCAATGGTGTGCTTCCTGTTCGTGGGCTCGTGGACTTTCTCGTCGGTGTTTTCGTACCTTGGCGGCGAGGGCATCATCAAGGAGTTCGTGCTCGGCATGAACCTCAACACGGTCCTGTTCCTGATCGTCTCGCAGATCATCATCTTTCTGCTCGGCTGGCCGCTGGAGTGGACGGAGATCATCATCATCTTCGTGCCGATTTTCCTGCCGCTGTTGCCGCACTTCAACGTTGACCCGATCGTGTTCTGAATACTGGTGGCGCTCAACCTGCAGACTTCGTTCCTCACGCCGCCGATGGCGATGTCGGCGTACTATCTGAAGGGCATCGCGCCGCCTTATGTGGAGCTCTGGACCATATTCAAGGGCTGCTTCCCTTTCCTCGGCATGGTGTTTGTCACCATGATACTCGTCTACGTCTTCCCGCCGCTGATGACCTGGCTGCCGGACCTCGTTTACGGCAAGTGAGCGGCACATGGACGCTTCCCAACTCAACTGGCTGTCGGCGACCGATGCCGCGCGCGCCATTCGCGACGGTGCGATTGGCGCCGAGCAGTTGACGGCGTCCTGCCTCGCGCGAGTGCGTGAAGTGGATGCGCAGGTGCAGGCCTGGGCATTTCTCGATCCGGAGCATGCGCTCGTGCAGGCGCGCGCACGTGACGCCGACCACCGCGAGGGCCGGCCCGCCGGCCCGCTGCACGGCGTGCCGGTGGGCATCAAGGACATCATCGACACCGCGGACATGCCAACCGAGGACGGCAGCGTTCTGCACGCGGGGCGCACACCGGCGCGCGATGCGACCGTGGTGGAGATGCTGCGGGCCGCCGGCGCCGTGATCATGGGCAAAACCGTAACCACCGAGCTGGCGACCTATGCGCCCGGGAAGACCCGCAATCCGCACAATCCCGGGCATACGCCCGGCGGTTCGTCGAGCGGCTCGGCCGCCGCCGTCGCCGCCGGCATGGTGCCGCTTGCCATCGGCAGCCAGAGCAACGGGTCGGTGGTCCGGCCGGCGGCGTTCTGCGGCGTGTACGGTTTCAAGCCGACGCACGGGCTGATTCCACGCGGCGGCGTGCTCAAGTTGTCGCGAACGCTCGACCAGATCGGCGTCTTCGCGCGCACGCTGGAAGACATCGCACTGATCGCCGAGCAGATCGTCGGCTATGACCCGCTCGACCCGGACACGCGGCCGCGCGCGCGCGTGCCGTTCGGCGCAGCCGTCAGCGAGGAGCCGCCGCTGCCGCCACTCATCGCTTTCGTGAAAGGCCCGGTATGGGCGAGCGCGGAGGAGGAAACGAAAGCTGCGTTTGCCGAGCTCGTGTCCGTGCTTGGCGAACGCGTGGTCGAAATCGACCTGCCGGGCTCGGTGGGCCAGTCGCTGGAATGGCATCGCACGATCATGGAAGCCGAAATGGCGGCGAATCTCGACCGCGAATGGGAAAAAGGGCGCAAGCGAATCTCGGCGTCGCTGCGCGCGCAGCTTGGCCGCGGGCGCAAAGTCACAGCGCTCGAATATCAGCGCGCGTGCGCCCGCATTCCGCTGATCAACGACGGCTTCGACGAAATCTTCGACCGTTGCGACGCCATCGTCACGCCGGCGGTGCCGGGCACCGCGCCGCAAGGCCTGGATTTCACCGGCGACCCGTCGTTCTGCACGCTGTGGACGCTGTGCGGGATGCCGGCGCTCAACCTGCCGCTGATGCGGGGCGCAAACGGGCTGCCGCTGGGAGTCCAGCTCGTTGGCAGGCGCAACGGCGACGCCCGGCTGCTGCGCACCGCGCGCTGGCTCGCTAAACTGGTCGATACGCACTGAACAGATATAAGAGTGCCTAACATAATGAAACACGTGTGCGTTGCAGCCAGAATTGGTGATGGCAAGGCGCCCGGCGCAGGCAATAGTCATTCTATTGCCAAGACGAGCAACGCGGCCAGCGCCGATTCTGGCTGCAACCCTTCGGGCTGGCACGAGTTTTGGCCCATGGCGTTGT
>JAYWDM010000559.1:0-3420 GCA_043779885.1 Betaproteobacteria bacterium
ACCCTGTGGGGCACCGGGGAACAGAGTTCGGTCGCCGCCGCCGCGCTGGTCAATTGCACGATGACGCGCGACCTCGACATGAATGACACGTATTTTTCCCATAATCCCGCGCATTCGAGCGACAACATCGGCGCGTGCATCGCGGTCGGCGAGGCGCAAGGCGCCGGCGCGGCGCAGATCATCAAGGCGATCCTGATCGCTTTCGAAGTCCAGATGCGCGCGTGCGAATTTACGCGCACCTCGGTATTCAAAACGGCGGGCTGGGACCAGACCATGTTTATCACCCTCGCCACCACCGCCGCGGCCGGCGCGCTGCTGGATCTGGACGAGGAGCAACTGGTGCATGCGTTCGGCATTGCAGGCTCTTATCCCGCGCTGGGCGAAATGCGCGTGGGGCAGATTTCAATGATGAAGTCGGCGAGCGCGGGGTTGGCGGCGACGCGCGGCCTGGAAGCGGTTTACATGGCGAGAGAAGGCGTAACCGGTCCGCGCGCGATCTTCGAAGGGCAGCGCGGCCTCGGCAAACTGGTGCTCGGCGATTGCGACTGGGACCTGCTCACGGCGCCCATGGGCGACTGGCGGCTGCCGCGCACCTGCCTCAAGCGCTATCCGGCCGCGTACATCATCCACAGTTCCATCGATGCCACGCTCGCGTTGCGCGCCGAGCACGGCATCGTCCCGCAGGACGTCGCCGGGGTTACCGTCGACGCATTCGGCTGGCTGATCGAGGACATGGTGAACGGCATGGGCGGAATTTCGCGTTACGAGATCGATGCGCGCGAAACGGCCGATCACAGCCTGCCCTATTGCGTCGCGGTGTCGCTGGTGGACGGCCACTACGACATCGGGCAACTGCGCGCGAAGCGATGGGAAGCGCCGGCGGTCAGGCAGATGATAGGCAAAACCCGTTGCGTGCACGACCGCAGCATGGACGCGCGCTTTCCGCCCGACCGGCCGTCGCGCGTGACGATCAAAATGTCGGACGGGCGCACCTTCGTCAAGGAACTGCCTTATCCGAAGGGCGATTACCGGTCGCCGTTCAGCGACGACGAGCTCGCCGCGAAATTCAGAATGCTGTCGGCGGAAGTGCTCGCGCCGCGGCAGCAGGACCGCGCAATCGAGTGCGCGCTCGGTTTCTCGAACGCAAGCGCGGGCAGCCTGGTGCGCGCGTGCAATCCGCAGACGCAATAGGCAGTTATGCGCCGCACGCGAGCAATGCGCGCGAGCAGCGCTTCGTCAGGCAGGCGAAGCGCCGCCGCGCGCTACGCACACCAACGCGGCACACCGGAAGGAGCACACTCTGATGGGCATGACCATAGCTGAAAAGATACTCGCGAGCCACGCGCTGGACGCCGGCGTGAGGGCGCAGCCCGGCAACATCCTGCGCGCGCGCGTCGACCTCGTGCTGCTCAACGACGCGAACGGGCCGGTCGCCATCCGGCACTTTGAAAACATGGGCGGCGGCGCGGTCGCGTCGCCCGACAACCTTGCCATGGTGTGCGACCATTTCGCGCCGGCGCCGAACGCGGCCGCGGCGCGCATGCTGGGCGACATGCGCAGGTTCGCCGCGGCCAAGGGCATCAAGCATTTTTACGACGCGGGCAAAGGCGGCATCGAGCACACGCTGATTCCCGAGCAGGGGCTGATCGGTCCCGGCGATCTGATCGCGGGCGGTGACTCGCATACCGGCACTGCCGGGGCGTTCGGCGCATTCGGCACCGGCATGAGCTGGGCGGGCATGGCCGCCATCATGGTGCTGGACGAAACCTGGTTTCGCGTGCCCGAGTCGATGCGCTTCAATCTGCATGGCGCGAAGCCCGCGCACGTGACCGGCAAGGACATCATCCTCAAGGTGCTGCAGGACATCGGCGTCGACGGCGGTTTGTACAAATCGATCGAATTCGCCGGCGCGGGCGTGGCGAGCTTCAACATCGACGAACGCATGGCCATCTGCAACATGCTGGTGGAAGCAGGCGCGAAGACCGGCATGGTGGAGCCCGACGACATCACGGCTGAATGGGCGAAAACGCACTGCAAGCGCAAATACACACTGGTCAGGGCGGACGCCGACGCCAATTACGAATCGCGGCATGACATCGATCTCGCGCGCCTGCGGCCGCTCGTCGCCAAGCCTTACTCGCCCGCGAACGTCGTTGCCGTCGACGAAATCAGGGGCGTGCACGTGGATCAGGTTTACATGGGCAACTGCGCGAACGGCACGCTCACCGACCTGCGCCAGATTGCGGGCATCTTGAAGGGACGCAGGATCGCGCATGGCACGCGCGCGATCGTCGTGCCGGCCACGCAGAAAATATATCTTGAGGCGATGGCCGAAGGGCTGATCGAGACTTTCATCACGGCGGGCGCGGCGGTCAGCACGCCGACCTGCGGGGCGTGCTTCGGCGGCCACAATGGCGCGCTCGATGACGGCGAAGTCGCCTTCGCGACGGTGAACCGCAACTTCAAGGGCCGCGCCGGACACGCCGGATCGCAGGTGTACCTGGGGAATTCGTACGTCGCGGCGGCCGCTGCCGTCGCCGGCGAGATCATCGATCCAGCCAAACTCTGATTGGGAGCACACCATGGTACTCGAAGGCACTTTGCACGTTCTCGGCGACAACATCGACACGGATGTGATGATCCCGGGCCGTTACCTGTCCATCCTCGACCCCGCCGAGATCGCGAAGCATATTTTCGAGGAAGTCGACCCCGGGTTCGTCCAGCGCGTGAAACCGGGCGACATCCTCGTCGCGGGTATCAACTTCGGCGCGGGCTCGGGACGCGAGCAGGCGCCGTTCGGGTTGAAGGCGCTGGGCTTGAGCTGCGTCGTCGCGGCGAGTTTTTCGCGCACGTTTTATCGCATGGCGATCGATCTGGGTCTGCCCATTTTGACGTGTCCCGAGGCTGCGCGCGCCGCCAGGCAGGGCCAGCGGGGGCGCGTTGACACGGCGACGGGCGACATTACTTTTGACGGCAGGCAATACCACACCAGTCCATTGCCCGCGTTCGTGCAGGACATCGTTGACGAAGGCGGTCTGACCAACTGGGTGAAGCGCGAAGTAAAACGCCGCCGCGCAAACGCGGGCGGAGCGGCAGCGTGATGCGGACCGCATGCATGACCGTCTGCGCGGGGGCGCTGTTCGCTGCGGGCGCGCAGTGTGCGCTGGCCGCCGCGGCGACGTTTCCCGACAAGCCCATGCGCGTGGTGGTCGTGTATCCGCCCGGCGGCGGCATCGATATTCTCGCCCGCGCGCTGGGGCAGAAGCTCGCCGACGTCTGGGGGCCGCCGTGGATCGTGGACAACCGGCCCGGCGCCGGCACCACGATAGCCGCGGCCATCGTCGCCAAAGCGCCCGCCGACGGCTATACGCTGCTGATGACGGACGTGAGCTTCGCTATCACGCCGTCGCTCTACGCGCA
>JAYWDM010000560.1:0-3418 GCA_043779885.1 Betaproteobacteria bacterium
CGCTGGGCTCGCCGGTGGCGGTCGCCGTGCGTCCCGATGGCGCGGTCTTTGTCGCCGACACGCTGCTTAAGAAAGTTTTTCTGCTTGACCGAGCGGGCAAGCTCATCCGCGTCGCCGCCGAGGAAGGTTTGGCGCGGCCGGCGGGATTGGCCTATGACGCGGCGACGCAACGGCTTTATGTCATCGACTCGGCCACTCATCGCATCAGCGTCTACGGTCCGGGCGGCGCTCTGATCCGCACCTGGGGCCAGCGAGGAATCGAGGACGGAGAGTTCAACCACCCGACCCACTTGGCGCTGGACCGAACGGGCACGCTGCTGGTGACCGATGCGCTCAATTTCCGCGTGCAAGCCTTCGATCAGGAAGGCCGGTTTCTCTGGAAGCTGGGCCATCCCGGCGACGGCTCGGGCGATTTCGCCGCGCCCAAAGGGCTGGCGGCCGACAGCGAAGGGCATGTCTACGTGGTCGATGCGCTGTTCGATGCGGTACAGATCTTCGAACGCGACGGCACCTTGCTGCTGACGTTCGGCGAACGGGGAGCGCAGGCAGGTCAGTTCTGGCTACCCGGCGGCCTTTACATCACCCCGCAGAACCAAATCTATGTAGCGGATGCTTACAACCAGCGCATACAGGTGTTCGTCTTCGATCCTGACCCCGGCAAGGGAGCCAAACAATGACGCCAGCATCGCGGAATAATCCAAGCGTGCAGCACGCCGTTTCGTCCTTGCGCGCAACAGTCGCGCAGTGCCTTGGCGTATTCACGGCGTTGTCGCTGACGCTTGCGGGTTATCTGGCGTTGCCCGCGCCGGCGCAGGCGCAGACCCAGATCGCGCGCACCGTCCACAATCTCACTTCGACCGGCCCGGGCACGGTGAAGTCGACCCAGCCGGCGGGCTTGTGTATCTTCTGCCATACGCCGCATAACGCCAATCCGACGCGCGCGCTATGGAACCGGGAGTTCTCCGGCGCCAATTACCAGCTTTACGGAAGCAGCACGCTCAAAGCGCTGCTCAATCAGCCTACCGGCGCCTCGCGCCTGTGCCTGTCCTGTCACGACGGGATACTGGCGCTGGGCAACCTGCGCGTGCCGCCACCGGGGGGCCAGCTCACGCTCGGGGCGCTCACCGGCAAGACCGTGCTTGGCACCGACCTTGCGGACGATCATCCGATCTCTTTCGTCTATGACAGCGCGCTCGCGCTGAACCGCGGCGGGCTTGCCGATCCACTTACCCTGCCCGCGGCGATCCGTCTGGAAAACGGCCAGCTCCAGTGCACCAGTTGTCACGATCCCCATGAGGACCGGCGAACGAAGTTCCTGCGCATCGACAACCGTTCCGGGGCGCTATGCACCACCTGCCATCGCCCCGCCCACTGGAGTGGCTCGACCCATGCCACGTCGAGCGCCACCTGGAAAGGCAGCGGAACAAACCCGTGGCCGGCGGGCGCCTACTCTACCGTCGCGGAGAACGCCTGCATCAACTGCCACCGTCCGCACGCCGCCGGCCATCCGCAACGGCTGCTGGCCCAGAGCGTGGAACCGACGGTCTGCACCGTCTGTCACAACGCTTCAGTCGCATTGAAGAACATCGAGGCGGAGTTCCTGACGAAGCCGTTCCGCCATCCCATCGAGAGCAGTCAGTGGACCCATGAACCGAAGGAAAATCCCCTGACCGTGCAGCGGCATGTCGCCTGCATGGATTGCCATAATCCCCACGCCGTGACCTCCGCGCCAGGCACGCCGCCGGCCGTCTCCGGACGGTTGCAGGGCGTCCAGGGTGTCACGCTCAGCGGTTCAGCGATCGCCGAGGCGAGCTTTGTATACGAGGTCTGTTTCAAATGCCATGGTGTGAGGGAGCCGACCACGCCCGGTATCGTGCGCCAGGACAGCACGCGCAACATCCGGCTCAAAATCGACCCGGTCAACCCGTCCTACCATCCGATCGCGGCCACGGGACGCAACCCCACGATGGGCGGTTTCGAGGCGGGATACAACGCGTCCACCATTATTGACTGCGTGAGTTGCCACAACAATGACGACTGGACCCCGGCGGGAACGAGCCCGCGCGGACCGCACGGCTCGCGTAACGAGCCGATCCTCGAGCGGCAGTACCAGACGAATGATCCCACCACTGAGTCATTGACAACCTATGCGATGTGCTACAAGTGCCACAATCGCGATTTCCTGATCACGGATCGCGCAAACACTTTCAAGCACGAGAAGCACGTTACCGATAAAAATGCGCCCTGCGCGGCGTGTCATGACCCCCACGGCTCGCGCCAGAACGCGCATCTGATCAATTTCATGCTGCGCGACCGAACCAATAAAACGGTGGTCAGCCCCAACTCGCAGGGCCGCCTGCAATACATTACGACGGCCCCGGGGCGGGGCAGTTGTTACCTGAGGTGCCACGGAAAGGATCACAACCCGGAATCTTATCCGTGAGCAGACGTGCGCGTGACACGCTCGGAACCTCGCCCGCCGCGGCAATGGCGACGGCCGCAATCATGATCAACGGCGTGCTTGCTTCTTCACGGCGGGAAAACCGCGTTTGACCGGCGCGGCCGTCCGCAAATAAACGGGGGGCTGACGGCTCGTCAGCCCCCCGCGACTGCTTTGCTACTCGTTTACTTGATGTGGCACTTCACGCAGATGTAACCATCGCCCGTACTGCTGCCCTTCATCATGCCGCGCAGGAACAGATCGTCCACCGACGCCTTGTTATGCGGATCGTGGCAGGACGAGCACTCGAGGCCGGTCTTCCCCGCAAGCACCCCGGCGGAGATAGTTCCCCCGTTATCGTTGAACATGCGGATGGGTGCTATAGGGGTCGTCTGCCATTCACTCAACGTGGCGCCGGCGCCGGTGGTGACCCCGTTATAGGTGTTCAACGCACCCAAGTAAGGATACGGCATGGCGACCGGATGGTTGCCTTTCATGCTGCCGACAACGCCGCCCGTGGCGCCGACGTTGTGTTTGTCAGGCCATGCGAGCTTGGTGTTGTCGAGCGATGCTGGTTTGCCCTCATTCCACCAGGCGATGTCGCCGACCGCGACGGTGCCGTCATGGCAACTGAGGCACTTCGCTGAAGGCCCTGTGTAGCTATCGCCAGCGAAGCTTGGGAAAGTCGTACCGGCCGTGGTTTTCGCCACGTCCCAAGAAAAGGTGGAAGTGGAAAGCGTATGGTTCCACAAAAGCTGGGTCGTTATCGCCCGGTGCGGGGTGTGGCAGAAAGTGCAGACGCCGACACCGCCCCCTTTTGCCGAGAAATCGTGGGCCGTTCCGGCAAGTCCCGCGCCGGGTGCGGCACCCCACGCCATAGCGGGCGCTAGCGCCAACATTGCGAACATTAGGATTTTTGCTTTGATCTTCATGGTATGTTTCCTTTCATAAAAAATGATGCTTAGAGTTCATTTCCAA
>JAYWDM010000561.1:0-3412 GCA_043779885.1 Betaproteobacteria bacterium
GCGCAATATCCGTTTCGACGGGCTCGCCGCGGCTTCGGGCAAATGCCTGGAAAGCGTTCCCGGTCTGGGTTTTGCCATTCTGCGCAAGGCGGCGCTCGAGCAATGCAAAGGCAACTGCCATTCGCTGGCGCTCGATCTCTACGACCAGTGGCTGGCTTACCAGCGCACCCGGCAATGGCGCTTCACGCCGCCGACGACCGTGGTCGCGGCGCTGGCCGAGGCGCTCGTGCAATTTCAGGTTGAGGGCGGCGTCGCCGGTCGCGGCGCGCGCTATCGCAACAACTGCGAGACACTCATCGCCGGCATGGAGAAACTCGGCTTCGTGTCGTTTCTGCCGCGCGCGATCCAGGCGCCCATCATCACGACGTGGCACGCGCCGGCGGACCCCCAATACAACTTCAACGTGTTCTACGACAAGGTGCGCGAACGCGGCTTCACGCTCTACCCCGGCAAGCTCACGCAGGTGGAAACGTTTCGCGTCGGCTGCATCGGCGCCATCGGTGAACCGGAAATGCGCCAGGCGGTCGCCGCCATCGCCGCCATCGTCGGCGAAATGGGCATCACCCGGCTCTCACCCGCCGCATCGGCGCGCGCGGCCGCCTGATCGAATACTTCATGGCCACGCAAACACCACGGCGAAGCAACGCCATCGCCGCCGCTGAATACCTTGCGCCGGACGTGCCGGGCGAACTGCCGTGGCACGAAGTCCCGCTGCGGCGCGCGACACCCGAGTCACTGCAGGGGTACGGCATGCTCGTCGACGACTCGCGCAACTATCCGGTCGAGATCGTCACGTGGCCCGTCGCGGGCTGGCGCCAGTGCGATCCTGGCACCGGCAATGAAGGCGGCACCACCCGCGGGCAATTCGATTTCTGGTGGGAAGGCGACGTATTGTTCGGCAGGAACAATGCGGTCGGCTCGCACTATCTGCTCGGCTGGTCGACGAATCCCGCGCAAGCGCAGCGCGGCGGCGAGTCGGGGCGTTCGCGTGTGCTGCTATGGCATGCCAACTACCATCCCGACGGCGGGCAGTTGTTCTTTCCCTTGAACGGCGAAGCGTTTGTCTGTCCACTGGCGCTTCCCGGCGACGATGTGAAACCTGAAAACTTCGTCGCCTTCTACGTCGACCGCGGCCAGGGCCTCTATATCCATCCCAACGTGTGGCATGAGGCGGTGTTTCCGCTCGCCGCCCGCGCCAGTTTCTACGACGAGCAAGGCAAAGTTCACGCGCGCGTGAGTTGCAATATCGCCGTCGAGTTCGGCGTGTTTCTGGCGGTCCCGCTCGCAGCACCCGCATTGCGTTGAGCAAGCGCCCGTCGTTCGATCTCGCAGTGGTCGGCGCCGGCATCGTCGGCCTCGCCCACGCGCTGGCAGCGGCGCGCGCAGGCGCGAACGTCGTGGTGCTCGACCGCGACGCGCAGGCGAACGGCGCGTCCATCCGCAACTTTGGCTACGTCACCGTCACCGGCCAGTCCGGCGCCGGCACCTGGCAACACGCGCGCCGCTCGCGCGCGGTGTGGGACGAGATCGCGCCGCCAGCGGGCATTGCGATCCTGCACCGCGCCACTGCGGCGGTCGCGCGCACCCCCGAGGCGCTGGCGGTACTTGAAGAATTCGCGCGCGGTGAAATGGCGGCCGGCTGCGAACTCCTGAACGCCGCGCAACTGCGCCAGCGCGTGCCGATGGCGAACTCGAGCCTCATCGGCGGGCTGTGGAGTCCGCACGAGCGCCGGGTTGATGCACGCGAGGCGATCCCGCACCTCGCGCGCCACCTCGAAAACGCGTACGGCGTCACCATGGTGCGCAACGCGCAGGTGCGCGCGGTCGAGCCGCCCATTCTCGAGACGACCGCCGGTACGTTTCACGCCGCGCACGTCGTGGTCTGTCCGGGCAACGATACGCTCACGCTGTTTCCGGCAACGCTCGCCGCGCATCGCATACGCAACTGCAAGCTGCAGATGCTGCGGCTCGCGCCGCAGCCCGCCGGCTGGCGGCTGCCGTGCGCTATCATGGGCGATCTGAGCCTCGTGCGCTATGGCGGGTTTGCCAACTGCGCCGCGGCAGGCGCGCTACGCGATCGTCTTGAACGCGAGGCCGCCGACCGCCTTGCCGCGGGAGTTCACCTGCTGCTGGTGCAAAATGCCGACGGCTCACTGGTCGCCGGCGATTCGCATGACTACGCGGCCACGCCCGACCCGTTCGCCCCGGCCGCAGTCGAACGCATGATCGTCGAGGAAGCGCTCAGGCTCGTCGATGTGCCCGATACGCGCGTAATCGAGCGCTGGAGCGGCGTCTACCCGAGCGCGGAAATGCCGGTCATTGTCGAGTCGCCCCTCCCGCACGTGCGCGTGGTCGTGATCGCGAGCGGCACCGGCATGAGCACCGCTTTTGCGGTTGCGGAAGACGTCATCGGCGACCTGCTCGCGCCCGCGGAGGGCGACAGATGCCGCGACGGCGCGTAAGATTTGGGTTCGCACGCGGGTTCTGTCGCCGGCGCACTCACAATGGAGCAATACATGGCAGTACGAGCCGAAATCACCAATATGGCGCTGTTCTGCGACTTCGAGAACGTCGCGCTGGGCGTCGCCGATGCCAAGTACGCGAAATTCGACATCGACAAGGTGCTCGAGCGCCTGCTGCTCAAAGGCAGCATCGTCGTCAAGAAAGCGTACTGCGACTGGGACCGCTACAAGGGGTTCAAGGGCGCGATGCACGAAGCGTCATTCGAGCTGATCGAAATTCCGCACGTGCGCATGTCAGGCAAAAACTCCGCCGACATCCGCATGGTCGTCGATGCGCTCGATCTGTGCTACACCAAGTCGCACGTCGATACGTTCGTCATCATCAGCGGCGATTCGGATTTCTCGCCGCTCGTCTCCAAGCTGCGCGAGAACAACAAAACGGTGATCGGCGTCGGCGTCAAGAATTCGACCTCCGATCTGCTGATTGCGAACTGCGACGAGTTCATCTTCTACGACGACCTCGTGCGCGAGAAGCCTGCGCGCAAACGCGCCGCACCGAAAAAAGCCGCCCCCAAGGCTGAGGCCAGCACCGCGCCCGCCGACGCACCGAAAAAAGCGGACGACGACAAAAAGCAGGAGGCCCTCGACCTTATCCTCGAAACCGTCGAAGCGCTCGGCGGCGAACGCGGCGAAGACGAAAAAATCTGGGGCTCGATGGTCAAGCAGGCGTTGAAGCGCCGCAAACCGGGTTTTAACGAAGCCTATTACGGCTTCCGGTCATTCAACACCCTGCTGGAGGAAGCGCAGGCGAGGCACCTGCTCAAACTCGAGCGGGATGAAAAATCCGGCGGTTACGTCATACGCATGCTCGCGCACGAGGAGTGACCGCTTTGCGAGCGCGCGCAGCCATCGCACTGCGCTACAAGGCAAAGCGTTGACCCCTCGTACAA
>JAYWDM010000562.1:0-9629 GCA_043779885.1 Betaproteobacteria bacterium
GGTCGGCTACGGTCCTGCGTCGCGGCGGCGGGTGGTGCTTTCGGCCGCCGCCAGCACGCGTCGGCGCGCGCTTGGTTGCTGGTGCTGGCGACCGTTGCCGCCCCGGCCACGGCTGCCGATCTGGTTGAGATTTACCGGCTCGCCCAACAGCAGGATCCGGTACATGCCGCCGCGCGGGCGACCTGGAGGGCCACTCAGGAGAAGCTGCCGCAAGGCCGGGCAGGGCTGTTGCCGACGGCGACGCTCTCCGCGAACACCACTTACAACGACCGCAATATCCAGTTCCGCAACGGCGCCTCGGTGCCGGGTCAGTTCAACAGCAACGGGGTAACGGTGGCGGTAACCCAGCCGTTGTTCCGCCTGCAGAACAAGGTGCAGTACGATGAGGCGAGGACCCAGCTCACGCAGGGGGACGCCCAACTCGCCGCGGCCACTCAAGACCTGATTTCGCGCGTGGCGCAGACGTACTTCGACGTGTTGCTCGCGCAGGACAACGTCGAACTCGCCGCGGCGCAGAAGACCGCGATCGGCGAGCAGCTGGCGCAGGCGAAGCGCAACTTCGAGGTCGGCACCGCGACGATTACCGATACCCACGAGGCGCAGGCGCGTTACGACTTGAGCGTTGCGCAGGAGATCGCGGCGCGTAACGACCTTGAAATCAAGAAGCGTTCCGTGCAGCAGATCATCGGCGACACCGCACCGGTGCTGAACAAGCTGGGGCCCGCCTTTGCGCTGCAACTGCCTGAGCCGAACAGCATGGATGCGTGGGTTGCGCAGGCGCTGGCGAACAGCCAGCAGGTTGCGATTCAGCGGGCGGCCGTGCAACTGGCCGAACAGGAGGTCGCACGCAACCGCTACGGTCATTATCCGACACTCGATGCGGTCGCTTCGTACAGCCAGGCAGCGGCGGGGTCGGGGTTCCAGGGCGGGCCGGGCACCGACACCACCACGCGCGTCATCGGCCTGCAACTGGCGGTGCCGTTATACCAGGGCGGCGCGGTCAACTCGCAGGTGCGGCAGGCGATCGCCAATCTGGACAAGGCCCGCCAGGACCTCGAGACCGTTTCGCGGCAGACGACGCTCGCGACGCAGCAGGCTTTTCTCGGCGTGGCCAGCGGATTGGCGCAGGTCAAGGCGTTGGAAACCGCCTTGAGTTCGAGCCAGAGCGCGTTCGACTCGTCGAAGCTCGGGCAGGAGGTCGGCGTGCGCACCCAGGTGGACGTGCTCAACGCGCAGCAGCAGGTTTACTCCGCGCGGTTCAATCTGGCGCAGGCGAAATACAACTATATCCTCAGTCACTTGAAGCTCGAAGCCGCCGTGGGACAGCTCGGCGAGGATGATCTCGTGCGAGTGAATCAGTGGGTGGGCAGGTAGGCGCGCCTACCCGGCACGTTCAATCGGCTGTGCAAATGATGGGTTACGTTCCTTAACCTATCCTACGGGATGACGGTCGTGCCTTTCCGCGTAGGATGGGTGGAGCGCAAGCGATACCCATCGACCAATCGCCGCAGCGATCCACCGCGCCGGCCTCCGCGCATTCCGTCGTATGCCTACCGCAGCAACGCCCGCGCGGGACGCACGCCGCTCAGGATCCGCTGCTGTGGCCGCGCCACCCACTTGCTGTGCAATTCGGCGAATTCATCCGCGCTGACCGCCGGGCTCCATAAGAAGCCCTGCCCGACCTCGCAGCCCTTCAACGCGAGAAACACGCGTTGCGCTTCGGTCTCGACCCCCTCGGCCACGACTTCCTTGCCCAGGCTGTGCGCGAGGCTGAGGATCGCGTTGATGATCGCGTCCGAGCCGTCGGCGCTGCCGATGTCCTTGACGAATGCGCGATCGACCTTGAGGATGTCGAACGGCAGGCGCTTGAGATACGCCATCGACGAATAGCCCGTGCCGAAGTCATCGATCGCGATGCGCACGCCTTTTTCGTTGAGGCACTTCAGCGCGTCCAGCACTTTCGACGAATGGTCCACGAGCAGGGTTTCGGTGATTTCGAGTTCGAGACAGAACGGCCGCATGCCGCTCTCGCGCAGCACGGCCTCGATCTGCTCGACGAAATCCTTGCGTTTGATCTCGCGGCTCGACACGTTGATGGAAATACGGCCGGGAGCGATGCCGGCGGCTTCCCATGCACGGTACTGCGCGCATGCCGTGCGCCTGACGAACTGGTCGAGTTGCGCGATGAGATCGCTTTTTTCGGCGACGCCGATGAACTCATCCGGCCGTATGAACCCGCGCTGCGGATGCTTCCAGCGCACCAGCGCTTCCACGGCGGCGACTTTGCCGCTGCGCAGGTCCACCTGTGGCTGGTAGTAGACCATCAACTCGTTGTTGCGCGTCAACGCCTGGCGCAGCTCGCGCTCGATGCTGTTGCGGCTCTGCACCTGCGCGGTCATCTTTTCCTCGAAGAACACGTACTGGCGGCGCCCGTTCGCCTTCGCGCGCGACATCGCAAAATCCGCGTTGCGCAATAACTGGTCGACGGTCTGCCCGTCGTCGGGGTAGACGCCGATGCCGATGCTGGCGCCGAGGTGGTATTCGTTGCCGCCTATGACATAGGGCTTCGACAGCATGGCGATGAGCTTGTCGGCGACCGGGGCGGCATCGACACCGGCCGCGATGCCCGGCAGCAGCGCCACGAACTCGTCGCCGGCGAAGCGCGCCAGCACGTCCTCTTCGCGCAGCGCGCGCTTCAACCGGCGCGCCGCCTGTTCCAGCACTTCGTCGCCGCCCGCGTGGCCGACCATGTCGTTCACCGTCTTGAATTCGTCGAGGTCGATGTACAACAGCGCGATCTGGCGTCCTTCGCGCTGGGCGCGCGCGATTTCCTCCGAGACGCGCTCCTTCAGAAAGCGCCGGTTCGGCAGCGCCGTTACCGCGTCGAAGTGGCCCTCGATATACAGGTTCTGGTCGCGCGTGGCGGCGGTGAGGGCCACGCCCAGGCGGTCGGAAAAGTCGCGTGCGTACGTTTGCTCCTCGTCGGTCAGCGCCGTGCGCTGGTTCAAACCCACCGACAGGATGGCCGCGAGCTTGCCGTCGAGGAACACCGGCAGCATGAGCGTGCGCGCGGCCCCGCGGCTTACCAGCGGCAGCAGAAAGGGGTAGTCCGCCGCGCTGTCGATCCAGCAGCCGTCCGCTTCCATGGCGAGAAACTGCACCGACTCCGCGTCCACGGTGACCAGCTCGGTGGCCCTCTCGTTGCCGCGGCCGGGCGCGGCGAGCAGCGTGCGTGCCTGCGGCTGACCGTCGGTGGCAAGCAAAGTGACGGCCAGCACGTCGCAGGCGATGACGGCCGGCGCGTTTCTCAGCACGGATTCGACTATGCGGTCGCCGCTGGCGCGCGACAGTATCGCGCGATCGATTTCCGCCAGCGCGCTCATGGCCCTCGACTGACGGCCGGATTTTTCCGCGAAGTCGCCCGGCGCGCTCGCCGGTGCAGCCATGGCGGCGTTGACGTGCGAGCCATGGTTGCCGGCGCTGCCCGCGTCGGTTGCACGGGATGCGCCACGGCGAACCGGCAGCGTCACGAGCAGTGCCGCGACCAGCACCGTCAGGATAAGTACATAGGTGTAAATCGAACGCACGCTGGCGAAGCGTTCAACAGCGGCCGGCCGCGGCTGACTGGCGAGGATCATCCAGTCCGCGGCGTGGAAGCGCGGCTGCAACGGCAGTCGCCAGTAACCGCCGAGCAAGCCCTCCGCACCGGATTCCGCCGCGAGCTCGCCAAACGCATTCGACAGCGGCTGCGACGCGAAACGGCCAAGCTCGCTTGCGGCTTGCGGCTTGGAGCAGTGCAGCACGCGCTTGTTGCCGTCGATGGCGCAAAAGTCCGCGCTGTCGGCGTATCCACCGCCGTTACGCCAGAGATAATTCGCCTTGAACTCGGCGAGCAGCACACCGGGGGAGCCGGCGGTGCCGTCGGCAGCGCGGACCAGCATTACTTTGCGCGGCGCAGCGCCGACGCCGGCGCCGGCGGTCAGCACCAGCGGGACATTTCTGGCCAGTTGCTCGCGCGCTGCAGGGTCCAGCGGCGGCAGCGTTGCGCCCGCTCCGAACACCTGCGTGGCGTGGCCGGTGCGGTCGACGTGGATGATCGCGGCGAAATGGGGTTTGGCATACTGGTCCAGCAGCGCGGTCGCGGCGCCCTTGGCGCCGAATTCGGCGGCGATCAGTTGCAGGGAGTCATCGGCGTAGCGCAGCCGGTCGTAAGTGGTCGACGCATAGGCCTTCGCCTGTTCGACGACGGCGCTGCGCGCCTGGTCCGTCAGCATGTCGCGCGCGCGCGCGGTGAACATGAGATCGAGCGCGGTCACCGGCACCAGCGCCGACAGCAGCAGCAGCACGAACAGCCGCGCGGATTCGCCGCGTACGAAAGTCCAGACTGTTTTCATGGCGTTCGGTCAGCCGCGTGCGCGCGTACGGCGCGGATGCGAAGGGCTCACGTTGGCCGGCCTGATGCCGACCCAGGTTGAGTGATGCACGCTGTCGATCCTTTGCACGCTTTTGTGGCCGTTCAAACGCTCCGCCGGGTGCATAGCCTGGTGCGCCCGCGGCAAGGCAATGCCTGAGTTATCGACCCGCCGCCGGCTTAACTTGAATCGGCAGCCGCGCGGCGAAGCTCGTTGTATTTGATCAGCATCGCAAACGATGGGTTACGTTCCTTAACCCATCCTACGGGACGCCGGACGTGCTTCTCCGCGCAGGATGGGTGGAGCGCGAGCGATACCCACCGATCGGACTCAAGATTGGCGGACGCGAGCCGTGAACTAACGCACAGCCGCGGGCGGAATCAGGCCCGCGGGCTGCCCGTCAACGCCCCCCGCACGGCCTCAAGATTATCTCCAGCCTGCCGATATCAACCGGGTAGACACCGTTTTCGCGCCGCTCCGGCGCAACCGATAATTGACTGGATATAAGCAACGATGGGCGCTGCCGCGATTCAGGAATGGCTGGATACCTACTGTGGCGACCGCGCGGACGTCACGGGTGGCATCGTGATGTTGACGAACCCCGCGGACGGCGGCCTGGTGGTCGCCGCCGAATGGCCGAAACAGGCCGCGCAGGACGGCGTCTTGCTGGCTGCGGCAAGAGCCGCCGCGACCGATCAGACGCCGTTCGTGCAGCCCGTGCAGAACACGGAAAAAGCGCCGGCCGCCACGGCGCGCGTCATATCGCTGCCGGTGCGCTCGGGCAACCGTGCCGTCGGCTCGATTGCGCTCGAATTACCGAATGACGATGCCGAGAGCCGGCGCACAACCCTGCTGGAACTGGAGCGCGTCGCCGCCTCGCTCGCTGCCGCCCTCGAGGTGGCTGCCGCGCCCGCCCAGCTCGACGCCGCGAGCGTGCTGCGTTTTCAGGCGATCGTGTTGTCGCACGACCTCTTTGCCGAGGCTGCGACCGCATTCGCCACCGAGCTTGCCTCATCACTCGGTTTCGATCGCGTGATCGTGGGTTTCCTGAACGGCGGCTACGCCGGCGTGGTCGCCATATCACACAGCGCGGAGTTCGAGTCCAGGGCCGAAGTCATACGCGCCGTCGGCGAGGCGATGGACGAAGCAATCGAGCAGGGCGTAACGATAGTCCACCCGGGCGCCGCCGGCGAGCGCCCGCAGGTCACGCTGGCGCACGCGGCGCTCGCCCGCCGTCAGGGCGGCGTCGCCTGCACGATACCGCTGGCGAGCAACGGCCGCATCTTCGGCGCAGTGACGCTGCACCGCGCCAGCGCAACGACACTCGGCAAGGACGAACTCACGCGCTGCGAGCACCTGGTGTGCCTGGTCGGCCCCATCCTCGATCTGAAATACAGCAATGAACGGTCGATGTTCAAGCGGCTGTGGCAGGCCGCGCGCGCGGCCTGGGATTACGTGCGCGAACCGGGCCACGTCAAAGTCAAGGCGGCAGTGTGCGGGGCGACCGCGGTGCTTACCGCGCTGCTGTTCGTCCCCGTTGAATATCGCGTCAGCGCACCGGCCCGCCTCGAAGGCTCGGTGCAGCGCGTGCTGGTGGCGCCCGTGGACGGATTTCTGCGCCAGGCGCACGTCAGGCCCGGCGACACCGTCGCGGCCGATCAGGTGCTGGTCGAACTCGCCGAGCAGGATATGCAGCTCGAGCGGCGCAAGTGGGAAAGCGAACTCAATCAGCACGAAAGCGCTTACCTGTCGGCGCTCGCCAAGTCCGACCGCGCGCAATATGCGATCAGCCGCGCCAAGGCCTCCGAGGCGCGCGCGCAACTCGAACTCGTCGAACAGCAATTGACGCGCAGCCGCGTGCGCGCACCGTTTGCCGGTGTGGTCATCAAGGGCGACCTTTCCCAGTCGCTGGGCGCCCCGGTGCAGCGCGGTGAAGTGCTGCTGACCATTGCACCGGCGGACGAGTTCCGCCTCATCATCGAAGTCGACGAACGCGACATTGCCGACGTGCAACCGGGACAGAACGGACAATTGGCGCTGGCGGCGCTGCCCAACAGCACGCTCGATTTTCGCGTCGAGCGCGTTACGCCCGTTGCGACCAGCCGCGACGGCCGCAATTTCTTCGAGGTCGAGGGCAAGTTCGACGCGGCGACGGCGAAGTCGCTGCGCCCCGGCCTGCAGGGTGTGGCCAAGATCAAGTCAGTGGACCAGCCGCTCGCCTGGATCTGGTCGCACCGCTTCATCGACTGGCTGCGCATCACTCTGTGGTCGTGGGGCGTTTAGTGTTCCGCGTCGTTAACCGCGCAGCACGGGACCCCGGAATGCGCTGCGCTCCTTCCGGGCTACGGTTCAACGGGCGGCGCGGTTGTGCAAAATATACTGCCGCGATTGATGGGTTACGTTCCTTAACCCATCCTACGGGCTGCGCGGTCGAGCAGATTGCGGTGCTGCGTAGGATGGGTGGAGCGCAAGCGATACCCATCGATCAAAGCCGTGGCGCGGCGATACCCGTCACATTTATTTCCGATCTCGAACGATGGGTTACGTTCCTTAACCCATCCTACGGGTTGCGCGGTCGTGCACACTATGGCACGGCGATACCCGTCACATTTATTTCCGATCTCGAACGATGGGTTACGTTCCTTAACCCATCCTACGGGCCTGTCGACGAGTCGGGACGCTAGACCATGCGCGAATCGCTGTTCAGCCCGTTGTGGTACCGCGTCGCGGGCCAGCATCCGCAACTGCGCGTCGACGTGCGCGTGCAGCGCCAGAATTACCGCGACCAATTGTGGTACGTGCTGATCAACGACACCACCGGCCGCCAGTTTCGCATCAATCACAAGGCCTATCAGGTCATCGGCCGCTGCGACGGCCGCCGCTCGGTGCAGCAGGTGTGGGACGTGCTGCTCGAACAACTCGGCGACGAAGCGCCGACGCAGGATGAAGTCATCCGCATGCTGTCGCAACTCGACCAGAATGGGCTGTTGGGCTTCGACGCCGCGCCCGACGTGCAGGCGCTGGTGCAAAGCCGCGATCAGCGCGCCAAGAAGCAGTTGCGCGGTTTTCTCAATCCGTTCGCGTTTCGCGTGCCGCTGGGAGACCCGACGCCGTTGCTCAATCGCCTGCACTGGCTCGCCACCGCGCTGTGCCATCCAGTCACGCTGTATGTGTGGCTCGCCGCAATGGCGCTCGCGGCATCGGCGGCGGCGGCCAACTTCAGCGCGCTCTCGCTGCATGCCGGCACCTACATGAGCACGCCGCATTATCTGTTTCTCGCGTGGGTGAGCTTCCCGTTCATCAAGGCCCTGCATGAGCTCGGGCACGCGCTCGCGGTGCGGCATTGGGGCGGCGAAGTGCACAGCGTGGGCATCAGTCTCTTCGTGCTCACGCCGGCGCCGTACGTCGATGCGTCGGCGTCCGCGGCGTTTCGTGCACGCTACCAGCGCGCCATGGTCGGCGCGATCGGCGTCATGGTCGAACTCGCGATCGCGGCGCTCGCCCTCGGCGTGTGGTTGAACGTGCAGCCGGGCCTCGTGCGCGAGATCGCCTTCGTCACCCTGTTCATCGCCAGCGTGTCCACCGTGTTGTTCAACGGCAATCCGCTGCTGACTTTCGACGCCTACTACGTCATGTGCGACGCGTTCGACGTGTCCAATCTCGGCACGCGCAGCAAAACCTACTGGAACGATCTCCTGCAACGCTTCGCGTTCGGCGTGAACAGTCCTTCGCCGGTGCAGCCCGCCACGGGTGAGTACAAGTGGTTGCTGCTGTATGCGCCGCTGTCGCTGGCCTATCGAATTTTCGTATCGGCGGTGATCGTGTTGTGGATAGGCGCGCAGTCGCTGCTGCTGGGCACGCTCGCGGCGCTGTTCATAGTGGCGACAGTCATCGTCGTGCCGCTGGTCGCCGGCGTGCGTCACGTGCTGGCCAACGCCCCGGCGGGGCGCCGCCGCTGGCATGCGCGCGGCGTGGTCGGCGCCGCGGCGGCCGCTCTCGTGGTGCTGGTGTGCGTGGTGCCGTTGCCGTTTTATACGGCCGCCGCCGGCGTCATCTGGCTGCCGGAACAGGCGCACGTGCGCGCCGAGACCGACGGTTTCGTCGCCAAGATCATGGCGCGCGACGGCGATCGCGTCGAAGCCGGCCAGTTGCTGCTGGTGCTTACCGACCCGGTGCTGCTGGCGGCGCGCGACAAGCTGGCGAGCCAGTTGAGGCAGTTCGAGGCCGACCGTTTCGCGCACATTCTGCGCGACCCGTTCCGCGCGCAGAACGTCGAACAGGACATCGTCCGCGTGCACGGCGAACTGCGGCGCGCCGACGAAAAACTGGCGCAACTCGAGGTGCGCGCCCAGATGGCGGGCGCGCTGGTGATGCCGCGCCAGCAGGATCTGCCGGGCGCATTTGCCAAGCGCGGGAGCATCCTCGGCTACGTGTTCGACCGCGCGGAAATCGGCGTGCGCGCCACCATTCCCGAGAGGGATGCCGCGCTGGTGCGCGAGCGCACGCGCAGCGTCGACGTGCGCATGGCGGAAGCTTCCGGCGAGCGCGTCGTCGCCGAGATGGTGCGCGACATTCCGGCGGCCACGCACCAGTTGCCGAGCGCAGCACTTGGCGATCGCGGCGGCGGCCCTTATGTAACCGATCCCGCGGACAAGGATGCCCTGCGCACGCTCGAGCCGGTGGTGTTGATCGATCTCAAGCTGCCGGAAAAAATCGTGCAGCGCGTCGGCGGCCGCGCGTGGGTGCGCTTCGATCACGGCGCCGAACCGCTTGCCGGGCAGGGCTATCGCCGCCTGCGCCAGCTTTTCCTGCAGCACTTCAGTCCAACCGGCTAGAAGCGATCTCAAAAAAAATTCAGTGACCAACGAATCAAGGAAACGTATTTCTTCCCCTTCAGAGGGCAAGGATGGGGATGGGTACCATTGATCGCGTAGCGGTGATCTCACCTTCCCCTTCAAGGGGGAGAGCAAGCGCAGCGGCGAGGGGGCACGTGGGATGGGGATGGGTACGATTGACCGCGTAGCGCTGACCTCACCTTCCCCTTCAAGGGTGAGCACGGTCATCGATCTTGATGGGAATCACGCGTTTTTTGATCAAGTTCGACGATGGCGTTCACCCCACAAACCTTATCGAACTTGACCAAAAAACGCGTGATTCCCATCAAGATCGATGACCGTGCTCACCCTTGAAGGGGAAGGTGAGGTCAGCGCTACGCGG
>JAYWDM010000563.1:0-9626 GCA_043779885.1 Betaproteobacteria bacterium
GATGGTTGGCTCGCTCATGATGCTTTGCTCACGCACCATCACCCCGCACCCATCACTTCAGCTGATAAAACGCGCTCCGGCCGGGATAAGCCGTCGCGTCCCCCAGGTCTTCTTCTATGCGCAGCAACTGATTGTATTTGGCCAGCCGGTCGGATCGGCACAGCGAACCGGTCTTGATTTGCAACGCGTTGGTCGCCACGGCAATATCGGCAATCGTCGTGTCCTCGGTTTCGCCCGAGCGATGCGACACCACCGCGGTATAGCGGGCGCGCTTCGCCATCTCGATCGCCGCCAGTGTTTCGGTCAGGGTGCCGATTTGGTTGACCTTGATAAGTACCGAATTGGCGATACCCGCCTGAATGCCCTTGGCGATGATTTTCGTATTCGTTACAAAAACATCATCGCCGACGAGCTGGACCTTGTGGCCGAGGCGCTCGGTCAGCAATTTCCATCCGTCCCAGTCATTCTCGGCCATGCCGTCTTCAATACTGATGATCGGATACTTGTCTACCCAGCCCGCCATCAAATCGGCAAACTCGCCTGCCTTCATCGTCCTGCCCTCGCAGGCAAGCGTGTATTCGCCGTCGGCAAAAAATTCCGAGCTTGCACAGTCCAGGGCGAGCGCCACATCGGTGCCGGGGGCGTAGCCGGCTGACTCGATCGCTTCCATGATGAGCTTGATCGCTGCTTCATGATTGGCAAGCCTGGGCGCAAATCCGCCTTCGTCACCGACCGCCGTCGACAGCCCTTTGTCCTTGAGCAGCTTCTTCAGCGTCTGAAATACTTCGGCGCCACAGCGCACGGCGTCACTGAAGGTCGGCAGTCCCAGCGGCACGATCATGAATTCCTGCAGATCAAGACTATTGTCAGCGTGTGCACCGCCATTGATCACATTCATCATCGGCACGGGCATGGCCATCGCGCCGGCGCCGCCCAGATAACGGTACAGCGGCAGCCCGCACTCCTCCGCCGCCGCCTTGGCGACCGCCAGCGACACGGCCAGTACCGCATTGGCGCCGAGCCGTGACTTGTTGTCAGTGCCGTCGAGTTCGATCAGCGTCTGGTCCACAAAGCGCTGCTCCACCGCATCGAGCCCGATGATCGCCTCGCAGATCTCGGTATTGACGTTTTCGACCGCGCGGCGCACGCCTTTGCCGAAATAGCGCTTGTCGTCACCATCGCGCAATTCCACCGCCTCACGGCTGCCGGTAGACGCCCCCGATGGAACTGCCGCCCGTCCGAGCACGCCCGATTCGAGCAGCACGTCGGCTTCCACGGTTGGCATCCCGCGCGAATCGAGTATCTCGCGCGCAATCACATCCACTATCGCACTCATGGTTTTATTCCTGACTCAGAGTCCCTAACAGTAACCAGATTCTCGGCGAAACCGCGCTGCTTCACCAGCGCATCCAGGGCCTGCAACGTCTCGAGCAAAATTTTCATGTGTTTGAGCGGCCAGGCATTGGGTCCGTCGGATAACGCTTTATCCGGATCGGGATGGGTTTCCATGAACAACCCGGCGATGCCGCCCGCCACTGCCGCGCGCGCCAGCACCGGAATGAATTCACGCTGACCGCCGCTTGACGTCCCCTGCCCGCCCGGCAATTGCACCGAATGCGTGGCATCGAACACCACCGGGCAGCCGGTCTCGCGCATGATCATCAGCGAGCGCATGTCCGACACGAGGTTGTTGTAACCGAAGCTGGCGCCCCGCTCGCACACCATGATGTTGTCCTGCCCGCTGGCCGCGCGCGCCTTGTCGACCACGTTCTTCATATCGCCGGGCGCGAGAAACTGGCCCTTTTTGATGTTGACCGGCTTGCCGGCGCTTGCCACGGCATGAATAAAATCGGTCTGGCGGCACAAAAATGCGGGCGTCTGCAGCACATCCACCACCGCCGCCACCGGTTTGACCTGCTCGATGTCGTGGACATCCGTCAGGACCGGGACGCCGATCTGCGCCTTGACCGCGTTCAGTATGTCCAGGCCTTCGTCGATGCCGACGCCGCGATACGACCTGTCTGAACTGCGGTTCGCCTTGTCGAAAGATGACTTGTAGATAAACGCAACACCAACAGCCGCGCAGATCTCCTTCAGCTGGCCGGCGGTATCAAGCGCGAGCTGGCGCGACTCGATCGCGCAGGGTCCTGCGATTAAAAACAGGGGATGATCGAGTCCAGCCTCGAATCCGCACAGCTTCACGGCGCGTCACGCAATGTTCTGCAGCATGGGCGCTGCTTTATGCGGAGCGTCCGCGGACTTGGCATGCCGGATGGCGGCGCGTATGAACGCATTAAAGAGTGGATGACCGCTGCGCGGCGTCGACGTGAACTCGGGGTGAAACTGGCAACCGACGAACCACGGATGCGCGTCACGCCCCTCGACCGGCAGTTCGATCATTTCACACAATTGCTGTTTGACTGACACGCCGGACATGCGCATGCCCGCCGCCTCGATGCGCGGCAGGTAATGGTTATTCACCTCATAGCGATGGCGGTGACGTTCAACGATACTGTCCGCCGCGTAAACTTTACGCACCACGCTGCCCGCCTTGAGCAGGCATTCCTGCCCGCCCAGACGCATGGTGCCGCCGAGGTCGGAATCGGCGTCGCGATGCTCGATGCGCCCGTCACGCTCCTGCCATTCGGTGATCAGCGCGATCACTGGGTGCGGCGTGGCAGGCTCGAATTCGGTGCTGTGCGCGCCCTCCAGACCCGCCACATTGCGCGCGTATTCAATGACCGCGAGCTGCATCCCAAGGCAAATCCCCAGATAGGGCAGCTTCTTTTCGCGCGCGTAGCGTATCGCCTTGATCTTGCCCTCGACGCCGCGTTTGCCAAAACCGCCCGGCACCAGAACCGCATCCATGTCGGCGAGGCAGTCCGTGCCCTTCTGCTCGATCGATTCGGAATCGATGTAATGAATATTGATCCTGGCGCCGGTATGAATGCCGGCGTGTATCAACGCCTCCGACAGCGACTTATATGACTCCGTAAGATCGACATATTTGCCGACCAGCGCGATATCGACCGTGTCGCTCGGGTGTTCGAGCGCGTAGACCAGCTTGTCCCACACCGCCAGATCAGCGGGCGGCGGCGTCAGTTCCAGCTTGCGGCATACGATGTCGTCGAGCTTCTGCGCATGCAACATGCCCGGAATCTTGTAGATGCTGTCCGTGTCGACCGCCGAAATCACCGCTTCGACCTGCACGTTGGTAAACAGAGCGATCTTGCGCCTTTCGTCATTCGGCAGCGGGCGGTCCGCGCGGCACAACAGCACGTCGGGCTGAATACCGATCTCGCGCAATTCTTTCACCGAGTGCTGGGTCGGCTTGGTCTTGATCTCGCCTGCGGACGCGATGTACGGCACCAGCGTCAGGTGGATGTAGCAGACATTGTGGCGACCGATCTCGATGCCCATCTGGCGTATCGCTTCGAGAAACGGCAGCGATTCAATGTCGCCGACGGTACCGCCGATTTCGACGATCGCCACCTCGGCGTCGGCAGCTCCCCGCCCGATGAACAACTTGATTTCGTCGGTGATATGCGGGATGACCTGGACCGTGCCGCCGAGATAATCACCGCGGCGTTCCTTCTTGATCACGCTCTCGTAGATCTGGCCGGTCGTGAAGTTGTTGCGCTTGCCCATCCTGGCGCTGACGAACCGCTCGTAATGCCCGAGATCGAGATCGGTTTCAGCGCCGTCGTCGGTCACGAATACTTCACCGTGCTGGAAGGGGCTCATGGTGCCCGGATCCACATTGATGTAAGGATCGAGCTTGAGCATCGCTATGCGCAGGCCGCGCGTCTCGAGGATGGCAGCGAGGGAGGCGGCAGCGATACCTTTGCCAAGGGAGGAGACTACGCCACCTGTGACAAAGATATATTTGATCATTTCATGTCATGCCAGTCGTTCGCATATTCTAGCGTAATTCGGCCTTCGATCTCAATGAAATTCGCGCCGTAAAGCAAGCCGCCGCCGGTCACGCTGGCGCGGCGCGCCCGGCGTCGCGCGCAAGATAGAGCCACGTTTCCACGACCGTGTCGGGATTGAGCGACAGGCTGTCGATGCCCTCGTCCATCAGCCACTTTGCAAGATCGGGATGATCCGAGGGCCCCTGGCCGCAGATGCCGACGTACTTGCCCGCTTTGCGGCACGCCTGGATCGCCAGATGCAGCATGTGCTTGACCGCCGCGTCGCGTTCATCAAATCCGTCGGCGACGATGCCGGAGTCGCGGTCGAGCGCCAGGGTTAGCTGGGTCATGTCGTTGGAGCCGATCGAAAAACCGTCGAAATGCTCAAGAAACTCGTCCGCGAGGATGGCATTGGACGGTATCTCGCACATCATGATGATGCGCAGGCCGTTCTCGCCGCGCTTGAGCCCGTTCTGCGCGAGCAGTTCGATGACTTTTTTCGCCTCGCTTATGGTGCGCACGAAGGGCACCATGAGTTCGATGTTGGTCAATCCCATCTGGTCGCGCACTTTCTTCATCGCACGGCATTCGAGTTCGAAGCAGTCGCGAAAGCCGGCGGAGATATAGCGCGATGCGCCGCGAAATCCCAGCATCGGATTTTCCTCGTGCGGCTCGTACTTGGCCCCGCCGGTGAGGCTCGAATATTCGTTCGACTTGAAATCCGACAGCCGCACGATGACCGGTTTCGGCCAGAACGCGGCACCCAGCGTCGCCACGCCTTCGGTCAGCTTCTCGACGTAGAATTCCACCGGGTTGGCATAGCCCGCGGCGTGCTGCTCGACCGCGAGTTTCAGATCGCCCGGCAGGTCCGGATAGGCAAGCACCGCCTTGGGATGCACGCCTATCATGCGCGCAATAATGAATTCGAGCCGCGCCAGCCCCACACCGTCGTTCGGCAGGCGCTGGAATTCGAACGCCAGTTCCGGATTGCCGACGTTCATGGTGATCTTGAGCGGCGCCTTGGGCATGGCCTCAATCGACAGGTCGATCACCTCGACTTCAAGGATGCCCCGGTAGACAAACCCCGTGTCGCCTTCCGCGCACGAAACGGTGACCGCTCTGCCATCTTTCAGCACGCGCGTCGCGTCGCCGCAGCCGACCACCGCCGGAATGCCGAGTTCGCGCGCAATAATGGCCGCATGGCAGGTGCGCCCGCCGCGGTTGGTAACGATCGCGGCGGCGCGCTTCATGACCGGCTCCCAGTCGGGATCGGTCATATCGGTCACCAGCACGTCTCCCGCTTGCACGCGGTCCATCTCGGCTGCGCTGGTGACCAGCTTGACCGGCCCCGATCCTATGCGTTGGCCGATGGCGCGTCCGGACGCCAGAACATCGGCACGCTGCTTGAGCCGGTAACGGCGCTGGGTGTCGACTTTTTCGCTCGCTTTGACCGTTTCCGGCCGCGCCTGCAGGATGTAAAGCCTGCCATCGATGCCGTCGCGTCCCCATTCGATATCCATCGCCCGCTGGTAGTGCTGCTCGATGATGACCGCATAGCGCGCAAGCTCTTCAATTTCGGCATCGCTGATGGAAAAGCGCCGCCGCTCGGCTTCCGGCACCTCGTCCGTGCGCACCGATTTGCCGGCCGCGCGCTCGTCGGTGAACGTCATGCGCAGCGCTTTGGATCCCAAATTGCGGCGAATAATCGCCGGTTTGCCCTGCTTGAGCGCCGGTTTGTAGACGTAAAACTCGTCCGGATTCACCTGGCCCTGCACCACCGTTTCGCCGAGTCCGTAGGCGGAAGTGATGAATACGACCTGATCGAAGCCCGATTCCGTATCAAGCGTGAACATTACGCCGCTTGCCCCCAGATCGCTGCGCACCATGCGCTGAATTCCAGCCGACAGGGCGACGTCGGAGTGGATGAAATTCTTATGCACGCGATATGAAATGGCGCGGTCGTTGTAGAGCGACGCGAACACCTGCCTGACCGCATCCAGCACACTGGCAAGCCCGTGGATATTGAGAAAGGTCTCCTGCTGCCCCGCGAACGAGGCGTCAGGCAAATCCTCGGCCGTCGCCGACGAACGCACGGCCACCGACAGATCGCCGTTCGCGCCCAGTTGGAGCGCCTGATAAGCCTGCGCTATAGCCTGTTCCAACGGCGCCGGCAACGGCTGCCCGACGATCCACTGTCGTATCTGCGCACCGGCCCGCGCAAGCGCCTTGACGTCGTCGACGTTCAGCCCGGCCAGCGCAGTCTCGATGCGCTTCTCCAGGCCGTCGTACGCAAGAAAATCGCGGTAGGCCTGCGCGGTCGTGGCAAATCCACCGGGTACGCGCACACCGGCGCCGGCGAGCCGGGCAATCATTTCGCCCAGGGACGCATTCTTGCCGCCGACGCGACCGACGTCGTGCATGCCCAGTTTTTCAAAACCGACGACGTATAACTCGTTACTCATTGATCACCCATGGATTGTGCAAGGCACCAAAAGCGGCTATTTTACCGGTTATCCAATCCTTGGCTATCACGATGCCGCAAAAACGCTCGGCCTTCTTCATCTCGGACCGCACCGGCATCACGGCGGAAATGCTCGGCCACAGTCTGCTCACCCAGTTTGAAATGGTCTCCTTCAACGAGGTGACGCTGCCGTTCGTGGATTCGATCGAGAAGGCGCAGGTCGCGGTCGGCCAGATCGACGAGCAGGCCGCCAAGGACGGTACGCGCCCGCTGATATTCAGCACGCTGGTGAATCAGGATGTGTCCAACGTGGTCGCCACCGCCAACGCCTTGTTCCTCGATTGCTTCGAAGTTTTTATCCTGCCCATGGAAAAAGAACTCGGCGTGCTGGCGTCGCATGCCGTCGGCCGTTCGCACAGCGCCAATGACTTTGCGAATTATCACCATCGCATGGAAGCGGTGAATTACGCTCTAGGCCACGATGATGCCGCAGCGAAGCGCGACCTTGCCGAAGCCGACGTGATCCTGGTTGGCGTTTCGCGTTCGGGCAAAACGCCGACCTGTCTTTATCTCGCGATGCAATTCGGCATACGCGCCGCCAACTATCCGCTGGCCGAGGAAGACTTCAACCACATGCGGCTGCCCGGTCCGATCAAGCCTCTGCGTAAACGGCTCTACGGTCTCACGATCCAGCCCGATCGCCTGCAGAAGATACGTACTGAACGCAATCTCGGCGAGAACTATGCATCGCTTAGCAACTGTGAATTCGAGGTGCGCAGGGCCGAGGCCCTGATGCGTCAGGAAGGCATTCCTTACCTCGATGTGACCAGCAAATCCGTGGAGGAACTGGCGACGACCATACTTCAGGCCGCCAAGCTTACGCGCCGCGTCTACTAGACCGGTGCGTGGCCCGGCAACACAGGATCGCAGGACCCTAACGACCCGCCTGCTGGCGCACGCGCTCAAACAGGCAGATTGCGGCCGCCGCCGCGATATTCAGCGATTCAACCTTCCCCTGCATCGGGATGGCGACAACCGCATGCGCTGCTTGCGCAAGCGCGCTCGATAATCCTCCCCCTTCGTTGCCAAATACCAGGGCTATCTCGCCGCCGAGATCCGCATCAAATACAGACGCGCCCGCGCGGTGGCTGGTCGCAATCACCTTGCCTTTGAAGGCGTGCGCGAGCGCAAGCAGATCGCACTGTTCATGAATCTGCGTCATGAAGTGCGCGCCCATGCCGGCGCGCAGCACGCGCGGCGACCACGCGTGAACGCAATGCCTGGACAGGAATATCTGACGGACGCCGGCCGCGGCCGCCGAGCGCAGTATGGACCCGAGGTTACCCGGATCCTGAATGTCTTCGAGCATTACGCAGGCCTCGATTTCCGCCGGCGCGGCGCGCGGACGCGGCGTCGCGACCACGGCAATTACACCCGTGGGCGTTTCGACCGTCGACAAGTGCTTGAACAGCGCATCGCTCAAAACCAGCGGCTCGCGCGGAGCCAGTGCCGTGAGCAGGTTCTGAATTTCCGGATTGTCGAGCCCCGAGCAGCTGACGACAACCTGCTCGGGCGGACCCACATGGTGCAGGTATGCGGCGACCAGGTGAATGCCGTCAAGCAGCGAACACCCCTGCTCCCGGCGTGCACGCGACGAGTGCGCGAGCTTCAGCAGCAACTTGAAGTGCGCATTCTGCGCGGAGGAAATCTGTTTCACGCCGGACCGTGCGCAGGAGCAAGTCCGGCGACGCCTGCGGTGCCCGCGCCCGCGGCCGGACAACTTCTGAATCCGGCGAAGACATCACGCCGGTCGGGCGTATAAAAATTCCGCCACGTGTTGCGCAATAACGCGGCGCTGGTCGCGAAACAGCCGCCGCGCAGCACTTTATGGTTGCCGAACCACGGCTCGGAATATTCCGCATACGGGTCACGCGCGTAACCCGGATAGGGACTGAAGCAGTCCGCGGTCCATTCCCAAACGTTCCCCACCATCTGCCGGCATCCCCATGCGCTGTCGCCCGCGGCAAATGCCGATACCGGCGCCACCGCATTGCGGACGCCATAAAGATTTGCATGTTCCGCAGCAGGGGACTGCTCCCCCCACGGATAGGTACGCTTGCCGTCAGCGCCGTGCGCGTTGCCTGGCCACGTGCCGGCGGCCTGTTCCCATTCCGCCTCAGTCGGCAAACGGCGCCCGGCCCAGCGGCACCACGCATCGGCTTCATACCAGTTAACGTGCAGCACGGCCGCGTGCGGCGCCAGCGGCTCCACATTGGCGTAGACGCGATTTAACCAGACCCCGCCCTCCTTTATCCAGTAGGCGGGCGCTGTGGCGCCGGCGCTGTCGCGCCACCGCCAGCCGTCCGCGCACCAGAATTCGCGCCAGCCGTATCCGCCGGCGTCGACGAACGCACAAAACTCCCCGTTAGTGACCGCGGTACGTGCAATGCTGAACGGCTGCAGCCGGACGCGATGCGCCCATTTCTCGTTATCGAACACGAAGTGCCCGCCGCGCTGCGCGCCCAGCATGAAATCACCGCCGGCGACCGCAGCGTCGCCTCGACACGGCCCGCCTTGCGCCGCGACGGCGTGGTCCGGATGCAGCCCCGCATAACCCAGCGTCTGGCGGGTATACGTAAACGCCTCGTTATGCATTTCCTCGTGTGCCGCTGACAATTCGCAGAAATAGCGCAGCGCCAAATCCTCCGGATCGAGGGCCAGCCGTTCCAGCACGCGCTGCAATACGTCATCCAGATAACGCAGTACCGCATCGAACGCCAGTAATGGCAGATCCCAGCGCGTGTCATGTGCCGCAAGCGCGGAGTTATACATCGCATCCGCATTGCCGATAATTGAAGGCGCGGTCGTGTCGCCGGCGCGGTAGCGCAGACACCAGTGCTCCTGAAACCATGCAACGTGCGCGATTTCCCACAGCGGGGGATTCACTGAGGCGAGCCGCGGTCCCAGCATTTGCTCGCCGCTGAGCGCGCCGGCATGCAGCAGCGTGCGCTCGCGCGCGGCGGACAGCCGCCGTGCCAGCGTCGGCGCCGAAGATTTCGTCGACAATTCCGGTGCGCGCTGCTCTGCTATAGTTCGAGTTGCTGGCATATTTGCATTCTAACTTATCGGCTGCGCATGAAAATCGCACTCGTCACCCCGGCGCGGCCCGTCGCGCATTCCGGCAATCGCAATACGGCGGAGCGCTGGGCGCTGCTGCTGCGCGAACTGGGACATCGGGTAAGCGTGCAGAC
>JAYWDM010000564.1:0-3400 GCA_043779885.1 Betaproteobacteria bacterium
GCGCTCCAGCCGGCCACCGCGGTGACCAGCGCAACGGCGGCTTTGCGGCGACAATTCATCTCCCCCCCGTCTAACAGTTTGTTGAAAATCGGCAGAGAGTGTCATTGCGAGGAGCCAAAGGCGACGAAGCAATCTCGTAACTCGTTGATTGCGCAAAATACGAGATTGCCGCGCTGCGCTCGCAATGACAGCATGATGTGTTTTTCAACAAACTGCTAATCCGTGCGCCGATCGGGACTAACTGCGCAGGCGCTCCACGCGAGCAGAGGCGAGCGATCGAACGACCGGCTCACTTTGCATTGTTGCGCCCGAACTTGATTCCCAGCAACTTCGCCGCATTGCCGCTCAGAATCGCGGTCTTCTGCGCCGCCGAAAGACTTTTTGTCGCCATGACGTGATCGACCGGATGCTGGTTCCACGGAATCGGATGATCGGTGCCGATGACGACCTGCGATGCGCCCACCTGCGCCACGAGATGGCGCAGCGCCTCCGGCGTGAAGACCAGCGAGTCGAAATAAATCCGGTTCAGATACGCGGTCGGCTTCTTCTTCAGAACGATGGCCGGATTGCAGCCGCCCGGGTAGATGAAACAGCCGTAGTCCGAACGCGGCGCGTATGACCCGAGGAAGCCGCCGCCATGCGCGGCGCAGACCTTGAGGCGCGGGAATTTATCGAACGTGCCCTCGAAGATCAGGTGCGAGAGCGCGATCGTGGTGTCGAGCGGATTGCCGATCACATTCGATAGCCAGCCGTTGCCCCTGAAACGTTTGGCGAGCTCAGGCGTGCTTTGCGGGTGGATGAACAGCGTCACGCCGAGCTCCTGCGCTTTCGCCCACACCGGATGAAATTTCGGATCGGAAAATTCATAGCCATCCACGCTGCCGCCGATGGCCGCCCCCTTGAGCCCGTACTTGCGTACCGCTTCCGTGAGCTGCCGCACGGCAAGGTCCGGGAACTGCAATGCGAGCGACGCGAATGCGGCGAGCCGGTCCGGCTGCTTCGCGCACAGTTCAGCGAGCCCCTCGTTCTGCACCTTGATGACTTTCTCGACCAGGTCGCGCTCCTTGCCGTACCACCACGGGTTGATGCTGAGCACTTCCATGTCGATGCCCTGCGCATCCATGCCGGCGAACCGCTCGTCGAGCACGACGTCAAACTCGTTCGAACCTTTGGTCGGCGGGTAGATCGCTTTCGCTTCGTCGGCAGGCAGCAGCGCCAGCGCTTCGGCAATCAGACAGTGCGCGTGCACGTCGATGGTCCTGACGCGTTTGCCCTTGATCAATACGGGCAAGCGGCTGGCGCGGGACTTTGCCCGCTTGCGGGCCGGCGCGGCCGCGAGCAGAGCGCAACCGGTGAATATGACGCCCGGCTTGGCAGCCGCCTTGTTGCTGGATTTACTGCTTGTGGCCATGCATGTCTCCTTGAATTAAATTCAGTGTCGCAGCCTGATCATATAACGGCAAGCGGGTCCTGCCGGCCGGATCAATTCCCGATAATGCACGGGCGTTGACGCCGCGCGGGCCCGCCTTACTTCCGGGCCGCGTAAAGCCACGCGCGCTCGGCGCCGTATTGCGCCTCGAACGTCTCGATCCGCGCACGGTATTCATGCGTGCGCGCAACGTCGTCCAGTCCTTCGAGCAGGCACTTCCTGCGCACCGGATGGATTTCAAATTTATACAGCTTCCCGGACGGATCGGTCACCGTCTGCGCATTGAGATCGACCGCAATGGTGGCGCCGGGCTGAGTGCGCAATTGCTCGCGTATCGCTGCCGTCACGTCGTCGGGCAACACTACCGGCAAAAGACCATTCTTGCCGCAGTTATTCGCGAAGATGTCGCCGAAGCTGGGGGCGATCACGCAGCGAATGCCGAATTCATACAATGCGTAGACCGCGCTCTCACGCGAAGAGCCGCAGCCGAAATTGCGGTCGGCAACCAGAATCCGGGCGCTGCGAAACGGTTCGACATTGAGCAAAAACTCCTTCTCTCCGCCGTCGGCGTTGAAACGGCGGTCATGGAACAGGATTTGCGCGTAGCGGGAGCCGCGCGGCACCTTGTTGAAACGCGTCGGACACAGTTGATTGGTATCGACGTTCGCCTCGTCGATCGGCGCGGCGATCGCGTTGATCGTCGTAAATGGCTGCATGCTCATCCCCCTTTAGTCAGCTCGCGCACATCGGTCAGGCGCCCGGTCAGCGCGGCGGCAGCGGCCATTGCCGGGCTGACCAGGTGCGTTCTGCCACCCGTGCCCTGCCGGCCTCTGAAATTGCGGTTGGAAGTCGATGCGCACCGTTCGCCGGGCCGCAGCTGATCGCCGTTGATGGCCGTGCACAGCGAGCAACCCGGATCGCGCCACTCGAAACCTGCCGCGATAAAAATACGATCCAACCCTTCCTGCTCGGCCTGTCGCTGCACGCTGCGCGAACCCGGCACGACCCACGCCGCCACCTTCGTGCGACCCAGCTTCGCGACCTCCGCTGCCGCGCGCAGATCCTCGATCCGGCCGTTCGTGCAGGAGCCGATGAAGACCCGATCCACTGCAATGTCGCCAAGCCGCGTGCCGGGCGTCAGCGCCATGTAATCGAGCGCCGCGGTGATTTCGGCCCCGGCCGTTGCGTCCCGCGCATTGCGCGGATCGGGTACCTGACCGGTGATGGGCAATGCGTGTTCCGGACTCGTGCCCCACGTCACCATCGGCGCCAGTTCCGCGGCGTCGATCTCAACCACCTTGTCGTAATGTGCACCGGCGTCGCCCGGCAGCGCCTGCCATACGGCGAGCGCGTCGTCCCACGCCTTGCCCGCCGGCGCGTACGGACGGTTCGCCATATACGCAAACGTGGTCGCGTCCGGCGCGATCATGCCGGCGCGCCCGCCCGCCTCGATCGACATATTGCACACCGTCATGCGCTCTTCCATGCTCATCGCCGTGATGGTCGAGCCCGCGTATTCGATCACATGCCCGGTCGCGCCGCCGGCGCCGATCCTGGCGATGACGGCGAGGATCACGTCTTTCGCCGCAACGCCGAAACCCCGCGCGCCGTCGATCACGATGCGCATCGCTTTGGGCTTGCGCTGCCAGATCGTCTGGGTCGACATCACGTGCATCATTTCGGATGCGCCGACGCCAAACGCGAGACAGCCAAATGCGCCGTGCGTCGAGGTATGCGAATCCGCGCCGACTATCAGGAGACCGGGCTGCGTAATCCCGAGTTCGGGGGGCACGATATGCAGTATGCCCTGCCGCGGATCGTCGATGCCGAAGAGCGTGATGCCGTGCTCGGCGGTGTTCGCGGCAAGCTTGAGAACCATGTCGCGGATTTCCGGGTGCGCTATGCCTTCCACGCCGCGCTCGCGCCCGGTCGTCGGCACGTAATGATCGTTGAACGCGAACACCTGCCGCG
>JAYWDM010000565.1:0-9614 GCA_043779885.1 Betaproteobacteria bacterium
CTCGAGCAGTTGCAGGACACGGCAAGAAGCGGCGGCGTCAGCCTGTGGACGGCGGCGAAGGAGAAGGCCGGCGCGGGCAACGGTGAGCGGTCAGCGGCCGGCGGCCAGCCGGATGCCGGTGCAGCCGGCCACGCCTCACTCCCCACCTTTCACGCCGCAGGAGCCAAAGGCATTCCAGCGTTCGTTGCGCTGATTGCCGGCATGCGCGCGGCGTGCGACGGATTGCCCCTGCCCGAGATCATCGAACACGTAATCGAACACAGCGGGCTCAAACAGCATTACGCGAAAGAGCGCGAGGGCGCCGACCGGCTGGAAAACCTCGGCGAACTGGTTAATGCCGCGGCGGGTTTCATCGCCGACGAATCCCACGTCGAAACCGGCCTCGCCGGCTTTCTCGCGCATGCCGCACTGGAAGCCGGCGACAACCAGGCGCAGGCGGGGGCCGACGCGCTGCAGTTAATGACGGTGCATTCGGCGAAAGGACTCGAGTTTCACAGCGTGTTCATCAGCGGTCTCGAGGAAGGATTGTTTCCCCACGAAAACAGCATGTCCGAAGCCGACGGCAGGGAGGAGGAGCGGCGGCTGATGTACGTGGCGCTGACGCGCGCGCGGCGGCGGCTGTATCTGTCGTATGCGCAAAGCCGCATGCTGCACGGGCAGACGCGTTACAACATCGCCTCGAGTTTCATGAGCGAGATCCCGGCAGCGCTGATGAAGCGCATCAATCGCGCCGGCGCCGTTGCGACGCGCGCGCCGGCGGCCGGGCAAAATCGCGGCGACCATGCGGGTGCCGGGATGCGTCTGGACAAAGTCGCGGTGGCGCGCGGCGCGGGCTCGCTGGAGCGGTCTTCACCCTGGCACATCGGGCAGAATGTTACGCATCCCAAGTTCGGCACGGGCGTAATCGTCAACGCGGAAGGCCGCGGCGCTGACGCGCGGGTGCAGGTCAATTTTTACCACAATGGCACGAAGTGGCTGGCGCTTGATTACGCGAAACTCGTCGCGGCGTGACGGTCACTGCGCGGCGGGTTCCTGCACAAACAAGTCGCGGTAACTCGCGTAAAGGGAAGGCACCAGTACCGGCGCGAGCAGCCAGATGCCCAGATCGGGCTGGCGCGTGAGCGCCATGCCGATCTGCATCATCACAAACAGCGGCACCATCACGGTAATGCTGTAGACCATGAGCGGCAGGACGTTTTTCACGCAGGCCCGCAGGCTCAGCACCATGGCGGGAACCGGCTTCACGTCGTCGAAGAACACGAGCAGCGGTGCAAACCATACCGCGAGCATCACGGGCAGCGAAATGCCCAGGCCAACGATCACGCTGAGCAGTATGCGCGGGGCGGCGGTGCGCATCGCGTTCACCGTGTCGGGGGTGATGGCCCCCGCGGCCATGGTTTTCGCGATTTCGGACAGTGCGTCGCCGGCGATCACCGTCATTCCCATCAGCATCAGGAAGTGGCCGACCAGCGACACACCGCCTATCGTGACGAGCTGCGCCCCGTTCTTGAGAAACCCGCTCGCGAGATAGCCCAGCCGGAGCGGCTTGCCTTGCGTGAGCGCCTGCGCGCCGTGCGCCAGGCCGGCAAGCAGGTTCGGCGCAACCAGAATGGCGACGAAGCCGAAATACGGCAGCGCCAGCAACAGCCGGGTGCCGGCGAACATGATCGTAACGAGCAGCAGCCATTGCGCCGGGCTCTTGCGAAAGATCAGCAAGCCCTCGGCCAGCCAGCGCCACCCGCGGGCGGCGGCAACGGTACGGATTTCCATCAATGGACCATCATTTCCCGCAACTCAGCGTCCCGCGCGAGTTGCTGTTCGAGCAGGCGCTGGAAGTGCGCGGGGTCTTTGGCGTGCACGAGCGCGCCGGGTCGCGGCAGATGAAGATCGTAGAGCCGTGATACCCAGAAGCGCAGCGCGCCGGCGCGCAACATTACCGGCCACGCCTCGCGCTCGCTTGCGGTGAACGGGCGCACGCCATGATAGGCGCCGATCAGCGCGCGCGCGCGCGGCGCGTCGATTGTCGAGTCGGGTAAACAGCACCAGTCGTTGATGGTTATCGCCACGTCATACAGAAGCGCGTCGGTGCAGGCGAAGTAAAAGTCGATGATACCGCCGACGCGCGCGCCGTCCCACAGCACGTTGTCGCGGAAGAGATCGGCGTGTATCGCGCCGCGCGGCAGGTCATCGTGGCGATGCGCGGACTGGGAGCGCACTTCCGCGGCGAGCAACGCCGCGGCGCGCGCGTCGAGAAACGGCGCCACCTCGCGCATCGCGGCGGTCCACCAGCGCGGACCGCGCGGATTGGGCATGGTGGCGGCATAGTTCAGGGCGGCGAGATGCATCTGCGCGAGCAGGCGGCCGATGATCGCGCATTGCTGTTCGTTGACCGTTTGCAAGTCCGCGCCGGGCACGCACGTGACGATACATGCCGGCTTGCCGTTGAGTTCGCCCAGAAATTGACCGTCAAGACCGGCGATCGGTTGCGGGCACGGGATGCCGTGTTGCGCCAGATGCGCCATCAGGTTGATATAAAACGGCAGTTCATGCGCTTTGAGTTTCTCGAACAACGTGAGGACGTAACGGCCGTGTGTCGTGGTGACGAAATAATTGGTGTTCTCGATGCCGGCGGCGATGCCCGCGAGTTCCGTCAGGGTACCGATCGAGTAATTCTTGAGCCGCGCCGATAACTGTTCCGGCGTGACGACGGTGAATACGGACATTTTCAGCTATCTGCGATCAGCTGCCGGAAAAGCGGCGCCCGGCCGCGCCACGAAAGGGTCGAAGGGATGGCGAACGCTGACCTACCAGGAATGGATCACCCACATGGGCGGGCGGACGCTGAAATCGAAGCTTTCCTGCCGCGACATCCTGCCGTCGCCTTTTTCATCGATCAGGTAGTACGGTGCGCCATGCGCGGGCGTGACTTTGACCATGTAGAGCTTGCCGGCAACGCGGTACTCTTCAACCGAGTCGGTGCCGCGCTTGAGTATGGTCACCTGCGGCTCCAGCGCCGGATCAAGTTCAAAGCCCGCCGGCGGCGGCGGCGGATCGGGAATGGGCTGCAGATTCCTGGGCCGATCGGCGCCCGCGGCCGGCAGCGCGGCGCAGAAGATCAATATGAGTAACAGGTTACGCATAAAATATTTCCCATGGACTATGCACCGTATTATCGGCTTTTCGGCCAAAAATATAAAGCGCAGGATGCGGGATTCAGTCGAACCTCGCGACCGCAGCGGCCTTTCCCCAGGCCCCGTTCCTGACTCCCGCGTTCAGAGCGTGAGCAACGATTCGCGGTCGGCGTCGCCCGGCGCGAAGCCGCGCTTTTCGTAATAGTCGAGTATCGCATCCACCACCTCCTGGGGGTCGTCGAGCAACTGGACCAGATCCATGTCGCCGGGCGCGATCATGTTTTCGGCGACGAGCCGGTCGCGCAACCAGTCGATGAGCCCGTGCCAGAACGGGGTGTGCACCAGGATAATGGGCATGTGCGGAATCTTGCCCGTTTGCACCAGCGTCAGCGCTTCGAGCAGTTCGTCGAGCGTGCCGAAGCCGCCGGGCAGCACGACGTAGGCCGTCGCAAAGCGCACGAACGTGACCTTGCGCGCGAAGAAATGCCGGAATGACAGGCTGATGTCCTGGTACGTATTCGGGAATTGTTCGCGCGGCAGCTCGATATTCAGCCCGACCGCCGGCGATTTGCCGAAGTAAGCGCCTTTGTTGAACGCCTCCATCATGCCCGGACCGCCCCCGGATATCACGCTGAACCCCGCGTCCGACAGGCGGCGCGCGATCTCTTCGCCGAGCTGGAAATACGGATGGTCGGCGGGAACGCGGGCGCTGCCGAACATGCTGACGGCGGGTTGTATGTTGCCGAGGCGTTCCGCCGCTTCGACAAATTCTGACATAATGCCGAACATGCGCCATGACTCGCGCGCCGACCATCCGGGCTCGGATGTCACGCGTGGCGGGATTTTGTCGGGATGGCTCATGCCTGACTCCTCTATTTCGGTGAAAACCGGCCGCTGACTCACGATGACAAAAACACTGCTGCTGGTCGACGGCTCATCGTACCTGTATCGCGCGTTCCACGCGATGCCTGATTTGCGCAACAGCAGGAACGAACCGACGGGCGTGATCCGCGGCGTGCTCAGCATGTTGCTGCGGCTGCACAAGGATATTCCATCCGATTATAGCGCGTGCGTTTTCGACGCCAAAGGCAAGACGTTCCGCGACGAAGTCTACCCCGCGTACAAGGCCAACCGGCCGCCCATGCCTGACGATCTCGCGCGCCAGATTGAACCGCTGCACGCAGCGATCCGCGCCATGGGCTGGCCGCTGTTGATGGTGGAAGGCGTGGAAGCCGACGATGTGATCGGCACGCTCGCGGTGGATGCGCAGAAGCGCGGCATGCTCACGGTGATTTCGACCGGCGACAAGGACATCACGCAGCTCGTCAATCCGCACGTGACCCTGATCAACACGATGTCGAACGAAACGCTCGACGAGGCCGGGGTCGAAAAAAAATTCGGCGTCAGGCCGGAACGCATCATCGATTACCTCACGCTCACCGGCGACGCGGTGGATAACGTGCCGGGGGTCGAAAAAGTCGGTCCCAAAACCGCGGTCAAGTGGCTCGCGCAATACCACACGCTCGACAACATCGTCGCGCATGCCGGTGAGATCGGCGGCGTAGTCGGAGAAAATCTGCGCAAGGCGCTTGACTGGCTGCCGCAGGCGCGCGAACTGCTGACGATCAAGTGCGATGTCGGGCTGCCGGTCAAACTGGAAGATCTCACGCACGACCACCACGATGAGGCCGCGCTCGCGGAACTCTACGACCGCTTCGAGTTCAAGACGTGGCGGCGGGAATTGCAGGATTCAGGACCCGGGATCCAGGATACGGGATCCCGCACTCCGGGTCCGGCAGAGACCGCCGCCGGGGCACCCGCCTCCCTCCCCGCCGCGCCCGCCTCACCCCTCACGCCTCACGCCTCACGCGATTACGAGACCATACTCACCGAAGCGCAACTCGACGACTGGCTCGCAAAAATCTCCGCCGCAGCGCTGGTCTCCCTGGATACCGAAACGACCAGCCTCGATCCGCTGGCCGCGCGGCTGGTGGGCATTTCGCTGGCGGTGGAACCGGGCCGCGCCGCCTATGTGCCGCTCGCGCACAACTATGCGGGCGCGCCGCACCAGCTTGCATTCGACGCGGTGCTCGAAAAATTAAAGCCGTGGCTGGAGGACGCGCGCAAACACAAGCTCGGCCAGAACCTCAAATACGACACGCATGTGTTCGCGAATCACGGCATCCTCCTGGCGGGCGTGCTGCACGACACGCTGTTGCAGTCGTACGTGCTCGAAAGCCACAAAACGCACAACATGGACGACCTTGCTTTGCGCCACCTCGGCGTGAAGACGATCACGTATGAAGAAGTCGCGGGCAAGGGCGCAAGCGGGATAGGCTTCGATCAGGTGTCGATCGAGAGCGCGGCGGAATACGCGGCGGAAGATGCAGACATCACGCTGCAATTGCACAACGTCCTCTCCCCGCAGATTGCAAGCGATGCGAAGCTCGCGCGAATTTACCGCGAAATCGAGATGCCGGTGATGCCGGTGCTGCAGCGCGTGGAACGCAACGGCGTCTTGCTCGACACCCGGCTGCTCGACACGCAGAGCGGCGAACTCGGCGCGCGGATGATGGAACTCGAGGCGGCCGCGCACAAGCAGGCGGAGCAGCCGTTCAATCTGAATTCGCCCAAGCAGATCCAGGAAATATTGTTCGTCAAGCTGGGCATCAAGCCGGTGAAGAAGACGCCGTCCGGCGCGCCGTCCACGGATGAAGACGCGCTCGCGCAACTGGCGCTCGATCATCCATTGCCGAAGCTGCTGCTCGAATATCGCGGCATCGCCAAGCTGAAATCCACCTACACCGACAAGTTGCCGCGCATGGTCAATGCCGCGACCGGCCGCGTGCATACCAATTACGCGCAGGCGGTGGCGATCACGGGGCGGCTCGCCAGCAACGATCCCAATCTGCAGAACATTCCGGTGCGCACGGCGGAGGGCCGCCGCATCCGTGAAGCGTTTATCGCGCCGCGCGGGAGCCAGATCGTCTCGGCGGACTATTCGCAGATTGAATTGCGCATCATGGCGCACATTTCGCGGGACGCAAGTCTGCTCAACGCATTCGCCGCGGGCGAGGACGTCCATCGTGCGACCGCGGCGGAAATTTTCGGTCTCGACCCGCAGGCTGTCGATGCCGAGCAGCGGCGCTACGCGAAGGTGATCAATTTCGGACTGATCTATGGCATGTCGGTCTACGGGCTGGCCGGCCAGCTCGGCATCGAACGCGCCGCCGCGCAGCAATACATGGACCGCTATTTCGCGCGCTATCCGGGGGTGGCCGACTACATGCGCGCGACCCGCGAAAAGGCGCGCGAACAGGGTTACGTCGAAACCGTGTTCGGCCGGCGCCTGTGGCTGGCTGAAATCCGCTCGGGCAACGGCGCGCGGCGGCAGGGCGCGGAGCGGGCCGCGATCAACGCGCCCATGCAGGGCACGGCCGCTGATCTCATCAAGCTGGCGATGATTGCCGTTCAGCGCTGGCTCGAAACCGACCATCTGCGGTCGATGCTGATCATGCAAGTGCACGACGAACTCGTGCTCGAGGTGCCTGATGATGAAATCGACACTGTGAGGAGACGCTTGCCGGAACTGATGGGGGGTGTCGCGCAGCTTGCGGTGCCGCTGGTTGTGGACGTCGGGGCCGGGCCGAACTGGGACAAGGCGCACTGAGACGGTACGCTTGCGCAACGCCTGCTCATCGGTCGATCATGCGCAGCCGATGGAGCCGGATCGGCAGCCCGTCGCGGACGGGGCGGGCGAGTCCCTAAACGCTGGGGCGCACAGAGCGTTTGCGCTACCGACAGCGCGTCAAGCCACCCAGTTTTTCGAATAAAACTCGCACACCACGCGTTTCTCGGCATCGTACGACAAGCCTTCGCCTGACTTGAGGTCGGCGACGGTATACGAGTGATGCTCGACGCCCAGATGGTTGACCAGCGTCTGGAACACGTCGGTGAGCCGTGCGTCAAGCGCAAATATCCAGCAGTACTTGGACAACTGCCGCCGCTTGGTCGCATCCCTGCCCAGCGCAAGCAGTGCAGCCTTGTAGCGGTCAAGCGGCTTGGCGTCCTGACCCGCGAAGGACAGTTCGACCGTAATCAGAACATTGCCTTCGGCGGCGACGTTCGATGCTTTCCAGAGTTCCTTTTCGCCTTCGCTAAGACCGACGTAGAAGCGTGGCATGGCGATTCGTTCCGTTAAGTGGTGGCAATTCCGGTGTGGCCCGCCGCCGCGGGTGCCAGCGGCAGGATGCTGCAAAGTGTAACCAGGACGTTTTGGTCATGGTAGCAGGGAATAACAGGGCGCGTTTAACCTGTCAGGCGACGCCCGCTTCGTGCGCCTGCTGATCGGCATGATAGCTCGAACGCACCATCGGCCCGCACGCGGCGTGGGCAAAGCCCAGTGCGGCGGCCTGGCGTTCGAATTCCGCAAACACCGCCGGCGCGGCGTAGCGCAGCACCGGCAGATGATGCGCGCTCGGCTGCAGATACTGGCCGAGCGTCAGCATCGTTACGTCATGCGCGCGCAAATCGCGCAGCACCTGCAGAATTTCGTCATCGGTTTCGCCGAGCCCCAGCATCAGGCCCGATTTGGTCGGAATGTGCGGCAGGCGCGCCTTGAACTGCCTGAGCAACGCAAGCGAATTCATGTAATCCGCGCCCGGCCGCGCCTGCCGGTAAAGGCGCGGCACGGTTTCAAGATTGTGATTCATCACGTCGGGTGGACTTGCCGCAATGAGATCGAGCGCAACGTCGAGCCGGCCGCGAAAATCCGGCACCAGCACTTCGATGCGGGTGGCCGGCGACAACTCGCGGACAGCGCGTATGCAGTCGGCGAAATGGCGTGCGCCGCCGTCGCGCAGATCGTCGCGGTCGACGCTCGTGATCACGACGTAACGCAACTTGAGCGCGGCGATGGTTTGCGCGAGATTCGCCGGCTCGGCAGCGTCGGGCGGCCGGGGCCGGCCGTGGGCGACGTCGCAGAACGGGCAGCGCCGCGTGCACAGGTCGCCGAGTATCATGAATGTCGCCGTACCTTTGCCGAAGCACTCGCCGATGTTGGGGCAGGAGGCTTCCTCGCAAACGGTGTGCAGCTTGTGCGCGCGCAGGATGTTCTTGATTTCCTGAAAGCGCTGGCTGTTGCCCATCTTCACGCGTATCCAGTCGGGCTTCTTCAGGCGCTCGGCCGGCACGATCCTGATCGCGGCAGCACCGAATGCGCGGGCGGTTTTGGCTGCGCCCTTCTGTTTGTCGGTAATGTCGTTCATGATCGGGGTCCGGGTGTCTGCAAGCGGGTGAGCAGGCGTTGCATCAGCTGGTCCCCGGCAAAATCCGGCGTGATAGCGATGCCAAGCTCGCGCATTTGCGTTACCTCGAGTCCGGGATAGCCGCACGGATCGATCGCGCGGAAAGGGCTCAAATCCATGTCGACGTTCAGCGCGATTCCGTGATAGCAGCAACCGTTCCGGATGCGCAGGCCAAGTGCCGCGATTTTCGCATTGCCCACGTATACTCCCGGCGCATCGACACGGGCGCGCGCCGCGACGCCATGGTCTGCAAGCAAGTCTATCACGGCATTTTCCATCAGCCTGACCAGCGGTCGCACGGAAAGTCCGCGACGCCGCATATCGAGCAACAGGTAAATCACGGGTTGCCCGGGCCCGTGATAGGTGATCTGTCCGCCGCGGTCCGTTTTCACGAGCGCAACGCCATTGTCAAGACGCGGCAGGTGTTGCGGGCGCGCGGCGACTCCCAGCGTGTAGACCGGCGGGTGCTCAAGCAACCATAGTTCGTCCGGCGTACTGACGGTGCGCCGCGCGGTGAAGTCCTTCATCGCGTGCCACGCCGGTTCGTAGTCGACGCGGCCCAGCCGCTTGATAAGGATCGGGGAGAGCGAAGCGAGAGGCCGAGCATTGAGGATTGAGGGCTGCGCGGCCGTGCGCAGACGATGGCAGTGCGCATTCTCGTTTTCCGGCGGCGGCGCAACATACGCTTTTGACCCGGTTCTCATGGCCCGATCTTCATTCGCGATCCTCAATCCTCAATCCCGCTCACAACACCATCACGACCATCGGGTGATCGCATAATTCCCGGTACAGCGCGTCGAGCTGTTCGCGCGAAGTCGCGGTGACCGTGCACGTGATGCTCAGGTACTTGCCGTGCTTGCTGGATTTCATTTCCATGGTCGCGCCATCGAAATCCGGCACGTGCCGGCGCACGATTTCGAGTATCGCCTGCGCGAACCCGGCGCGGGTGTGCCCCATGATCTTGATGGGAAACGCGCACGGGTAATCGATCAGTGAGGAGTCTTGCTGCATGCCCGCTATGCGGCGCGGCGCATCACCGTTGACTTGAAGTCCTGGTACAACGCGTGCACCCGGCGGAACAGCGCGCCGGGCTTGCCTTCCCCGACCGGTTTATCGTCGAGGGTCGTGACCGCCAGCACTTCCTTGGTCGATGACGTGACCCAGATTTCCTCGGCGG
>JAYWDM010000566.1:0-3388 GCA_043779885.1 Betaproteobacteria bacterium
GCGCATGATACCGCAGGCAGGAGCAGCGCCCGCTCGATATGCTGCGTCCGGACACGCGCCTGCGCGGGTGTGACGATGGTTCAAGTTTCCCTAAAGCAATGGATTGTCGTGCCCCGTCGCGACACCTGCATCCGCGATCAGTGAGGCTTGCGTGCCGATTGGCAACTTGATGCCGAGTTCGTGCGCGAACTCCAGCACCGTGTGCAGGTCTTTGCGCATATTGGGCAGTGGGGCGCCGGGCGCGGAGGACGCGAGCATTTGCTTCCAGCGCGGGCCGAGGCCTTCCCAGAGTTGCAGCACGGAACTGTTGGCAATGCCGTCCCGGATTATCTGCCGCAGTATGTCCGGCGCAACGCCGCCGGCCACGCCCAATGCGAGTCCCTCCAGCAGCGCCATGACGTTCACGCTCATGATGAGCTGATGCGCGAGCTTGGCAGCCTGGCCGGCGCCGACGTCGCCCGCACGCGTAACGATGTGCGCGAACGCGTTGAATACCGGCATGGCGAGGGCGAGTGTGTCTTCCGCGCCGCCTACCATCAGGCTCAGCTTGCCTTCGTAGGCGGCAAGGTAACCGCCGGTGATCGGCATATCGATGGATGCGCAGCCTTTTGCCGCAAGCGCGTCGGCGATGGCGCGCACGGGCGCGGGACCCAGCGTACTGCCGGTCGCGAAGAGTGTTCCCGGCCGGATCGATTGCAGTATGCCGCGCGCGCCGAACACGACGTCGTCGGTTTGCGCACGATCCAGCACGAGGCTGATGATGATGTCACTGCGGCCGGCGACGTCCGCGGACGAAGCGCACGCGGTTGCACCAGCCGCTTGCAATGCGGCAACCGGTTCGTCGCGCACGTCGTACACGAACACGCGGAACCCGGCCGCGATGAGGCGCTCAGCTATCGGCTTGCCGATAACGCCGAGCCCGATCACACCGACGTTCATTGTCATGGCGATTCCTTCATGTAATTGCATGCGGCCGGGAATTATGCAGCGTTACATTACCCGGCGAAAACGATTCGTCGTCCCCGCGCAGGCGGGTTCCAGGTTCTTCGTTCCGGATTGCGGCCCGCGCCGGAATGAAGAAATCGATTCCCTGGCGGTCAGTCCACCCGGATGTTGGCGTCGCGCGCGACACGCGTCCATTTTTCAATCTCGGCGGAGAGCAACCGCGCGAACGCGGCGCCCGCCAATGGCGACGGCTCGGCGCCCTCCGCCGCGAGACGCTGCGCGGATTCCGGCTGCGCGAGTATGCCGCCGATTTCGGAGTTGAGCCGGGTGACGAGCGCGGCGGACATGCCCGCCGGCGCCAGCACCCCCCACCAGATATTCATGGCGTAGCCGGGCGCGCCGGATTCGGCGATGGTCGGCACTTCCGGCAGCAGCGGGGTGCGCTGCGCGCCGCTCACGCCCAGCGCTTTGAGCCTGCCGGCGCGCACCTGCGCCAGCGTAATCGCCGCCGTGCCGAACATGACCTGCACCTGTCCGCCGATCAAATCCGTCAGCGCCTGCGGGCCGCCTTTGTAGGGCACGTTGATCAAGCGCACGCCTGCGATGCGCGCGAACAACGCGCCGGCGAAGTGGTTGACTCCGCCGGTGCCGGACACCGCATACGTAATCGTGTCCGGCTTCGCCCTGGCGAGATCGATCAAATCCTGCGCGCTGCCTGCCGGGAACGCGGGATGCGCCACGAGCACGAGCGGCCCGGCGGCAAGCATCATCACCGGCGTGAACGACCGCACGGGATCGAAGGGCAGCTTGTGGACGGCGGCGTTCATCGCGTGCGATGTCGACATGAACTGCAGCGTGTAGCCGTCAGGCACGGCTTTGGCGGTGAGCCCGGCGGCGATGATGCCGTTGGCTCCTGGCCGGTTATCGACAACGACTTGCTGCGCGACGCGCTCGGTGAGCCTGGCGCCGATGAAGCGCGCCAAGAGGTCGGTGCCGCTGCCCGCCGGGAACCCGACGATGATGCGGATGGGGCGTACGGGATATGCGGTTTGCTGTGCGGCAGACAGGCAAGGGCACAGCAGTGCGAGCGCAAGTGCAAACTTCAGCGCAAACTTCAGCGATCCAGCAATGCCGCTCGTCGCAGGCACGGCGTGACGCGAGGTTCGAGTCACCGCGCCGCGCTACCAATGGCCGTGCCGCCGCGGCACATTGCGCGCATGCCTCAGGCCATCGCTTCGACGATTCTGATTTCCCTCTCGACGGCGTCGCCCAGCACCGTGAGCGCGGCCGCGTAACCGGCGCTGTCGTGCGCGGCGGTCGCCTGCGCCACACTGTCGAACTCGATCATCACGACGCGCTGATTGATTCCGGCTTCATATACTTTTGCCGGCGCGCCGCGCACGAGAAACCGCCCGCCGCCCGCCTGGATTGCCGGCACCGCCAGCTTGGCGTAAGCCGCGAATGCGTCGGGATTCCTGATCGAGCGATAAAAAGCTATCCAGTATGCTTTTGCCATGTTCTTCTCCGTTAAATAAAGTTGTTTCCCGCCCTTCGGGGCGGGAGTTCAGGAGGGGTGGGCCTAAAGCGCGCGAATTTCGACCCATCCCCACCTCGGTCGTCCCCTTGAAGGGGAGGAAGAGAAATGCGCGGTGCGGGTGAACCTCCTTCCCCCTCAAGGGGAAGGGCGGGATGGGGATGGGTCAGGATTTGTGGCGCGCGAGGTTTTAACCCATCCCCACCTCGGTCGTCCCCTTGAAGGGGAGGAAGAGAAATGCGCGGTGCGTGATTAACGTGGCCCACCTCGGTACTCTCCTTGAAGGGGGGATGTTGCATTATTGCCGATCACTCCACTAGCGGCCGCCCGGGCTCATGCCTTTGAAAGTCAGTTTCTGCAGTCCGGCGGCGGTCTGCGCGATATAGATGTTGCCTTTCGAATCGGTCGCTATGTGGTGGCCCGGTCCCAGTATGCCGGGAGGATGAATCGAACCGACGATTTCGAGCGTCTTGCGGTCGACGATGTGTATTTCCCTGCCGCCGCCGACATACAGGAATTGCTGCTCGGGGTCGGGTGACAATGCGAGATCGCGCGCGAAAGTGGCGGCGGTCCTGATCAGCTGCTTAACAAATCTGCCTTCAGGCGTGAACATCTGGACGCGCCGGTTCTCGCGGTCGGCCACGTACACCATGCCGTCTTTCGCGACGCGGATCGCATGCACGACGTTGTAGTCCGCCGGGCCGTCGGCATCCGGAAACATCCTGGGGCCCGCGACCGCGCAGTTGTCCACTCCCGCGGGCGCTTTGCCGAACGCGCCCCACATGCGCTTGAACATGCCGGTGTCGGCGTCGAATACGATCACGCGGTGATTGCCGTAGCCATCGGCGACGAACACTTCATTGGTCCGCGCATTGACCCAGACGTCCGCCGCGCGGTGCACGTTCTGCG
>JAYWDM010000567.1:0-3388 GCA_043779885.1 Betaproteobacteria bacterium
GCTTCGAACCGGTCGAATTTGAACGTGGCAGGCAGCCGGCCGCGATATTTTCTTAGCCTTGCCAGCAACTCCCGCGTGCCAGGGGCTTTGGATACCTCGAAAGCCCGTTTGCCCGCAACCTGAACCTCTACTTGGTCACCCTCCTTGAGGCCGAGCGCGTCCACCACTGCGGTAGGCAGCCGCACGGCCAGGCTGTTGCCCCATTTTGCGACTTGCATAGTCTATCTCCAATTGGATATACATAAATAACAAAGTATATCAAAGCCAGAGTGCGCGAGCAATGACCCATGGCGTCGCAGGGCGGGCATGCGGGTTGCCGGGGAAATCTATTTCGACACTCGCACGGTACTCGAACATCTGCTGTCGCCGGTGACCGAGGCATATCATGAGGCCGGGCGGAAACGTCAAATCTCGCGGTGCCAGAGCGAACATCCGTGCATGGCCAGTTGGGGTCGTGACCGGCCAGAGGTGGGCGCTCGATGCCCCCGGCGAGTGTAAAATTTTCCGACAAATCGCGAATGGCCACTATGCGGAAAGGCCGAAGGGCAGCTTTGGGTTCATAGCGGGCATACACAGCTTCCGAAAACGGCCGTTTGCATCCAGCGCGTGCATTGCGCTGTAAGCTTTCTTCAGACCACCCGGAAATTCTTGAACTGCCACGGATCCCCGGCATCCACATCTTCGGGAAACAGCCGACCGCGGCCCGTGAGCGGAGTCCAGTCGGTGTAGGTGCCGATGACGTTGCCAAGATACGGATTCGCGATTTCGAGCACGCGCTGAAAATCCAGATCGTCCGGATCGCAGACCCCGCGGTTCGGATTTTCCATGGCCCAGACGACTCCCGCCATGACGCCGGCGGCGACCTGCAGGCTGGTCGCGTTGTTGAAAGGCGCAAGCTTGCGCGCCTCGTGGATCGACAGCCGCGAGCCATACCAGTACGCGCCCTTGGCGTGTCCCATCAGCAGCGCGCCGAGTTCATCCGTGCCGTCGAATATCTCGTCCATCAAAATGCGCTTGTTCTCCGGCAGAGCCCAGTTCTTGCCCGCGTACTCGTGGAGCGAAAGTATCGTGTTGTCGCTCGGATGGTAGGCGTAGTGGCAGGTCGGACGATAGATGACCTTCTTGCCGCTGCGCACCGTGTAGTAATCCGAAATCGAAATCGCCTCGCCGTGCGTGATCAGGAAACCGTGAAAGTTGCCTTCCACCGGCGTCCACGTGCGCACGCGCACCGATGCGCCCGGGCGTGTCAGGTAGATCGCGGCTTTGCCGCCGAAACTATGCTGTTTGGCGTCGCGCGGAAAATGCTTTTCGTGCGAGCCCCAGCCCAGTTCGCACGGTTGCGAGCCTTCGCCGACGAAGCCGTCGACCGACCACGTGTTGACGAATTCCAGGCGGCGCTTGCCGGGATTCGCCACCTGCGTGTCGCGCTCGGAACAATGAATCACCTTGACGCCCAGCCCCATCGCGAGGCGCGCCCAGTCGGCCTTGGTTTCAGGCTTCGCGGCGCGTTTCCTGATGTCGCGTGAAAGGTTGATCAGGGCCTGCTTGACCCAGTGCGAAATCAGGCCCGGATTGGCGCCGTGCGTCGGGATCACGGTCGGCCCGTCTTTCGGGTACTTGGTGCGCAGCTTCATCACTGCTTCGCGCAGACCATAATTGGAGCGGCGCGATGCCGATACGCTGGTGTCCGTATAACCGCCGAGCCACGGCTCTATGCAGGTATCGAGATACATGACGCCGCGCTTGTGGCAATACTCGATCAGCGCGACGCTCGACACCTCGACCGACAGGTTGAGCAGAAAGTCGCCCCTCTCCAGCAACGGGTTCAGCACCGCCGGATAGTTTTCGCGCGTCAGCGGTTTGACGGTAAATTTGATGCCGAAATGCTTCGCTTCCTCGACACCGCGCGTGTCGCCGGTGACGATGCGGATGCGCTCGAGCGGCATGTCGATGTGCCGCAACAGCAGCGGCAACGTGCCCTGACCAACCGAACCGAAGCCGACCACCACCAGCCGCCCCTGAAACTTGACGTGTTTTTTCTCGTTCATTTCCATAGTCGCGGCGCTGTCATTTTTACGGGTGGGGAGTGTACCATTTTATATCGCCATGCAGTCGCACGCTCCGCGCCCGGCGCAGGGCCGCATGCCTAGATTTTCAGCAGCAACTTGCCTTTGGTATTGCGGCCTTCGAGATAGCGATGCGCCGCACCCGCCTCACCCAGCGCAAACTCGCGGTCGATCGTGACCTGCAGGCGGCCTGCGCCGTAATGCGCGAACAGATCCGCGGTGCGTCTGCGCAGTTCACCGGCGGTGGCGATGTAATCCGCGAGATGTGGACGCGTGAAGAAGACCGAGCCCGCTTCGGCGAGTTCGAGCGGCTCCACGGACGTGACGAGTCCGGATGCGCCGCCATAGTTGATGCACAGGCCGCGCTTTTTCAGGCTGCGAATGCTCTGGTGTATGGTGTCCTTGCCCACCGCGTCGTAAACGACATCGACGCCCTGCCCGCCGGTAATCTCCATCACCGCCGCGCGAAAATCGGTATCGCGGTAGCGAATCACGTGGTCGGCGCCGCGCGCTTTCGCGATGGCCGCTTTTTCCGCGCTGCCCGCGGTCGCCAGTACGGTCGCGCCGCGCAGCTTGGCAAGCTGCGTCAATAACTGGCCGACTCCGCCCGCTGCCGCGTGCACGAGGCAGCTCGTTCCCGGCGCGAGAGCGAACGCGGAATGCGCGAGATAATGCGCCGTGCATCCCTGCAACATCAGCGCGGTGGCGATCATGAGCGGAACCGCCGCGGGCACTTTTACCAGACGCGCCGCGGGCACCACGGCATATTCAGCGTAACTGCCGCGCACGATGCAATACGCGACGCGCTCGCCCTTCGCGAATTCAGTCACGCCGGTCCCGACGGCGGCCACGGTGCCGGCGCCTTCCATACCCAGCGTCATGGGCAGCGGAGTTTGATAGGTCTGCGAACGCGCATAGTGGCCGCTGCGCATATAAATATCGATGAAATTGATCCCGGCGTAGTCGAGCTTGACGAGCACCTCGCCCGCGCCCGCAACCGGTTGCGGCATGTCCATCAACTGCAGTTGTTCAGGCCCGCCAAAGGCGGGTATCGATACGGTCCGCATGCTCCTCCGGGTCGTTGACTTGTCCACGTGCGACGCTGCAAGTTTACTGCATCGCATGGAAAACCTCCGCACAACTGTCATCGCGAGGAGCATCGCGACGACGCGATCCCGTATGCGGATGATTTCGCCGGCCGCGAAATTGCCAGGCTGCGCTCGCCATGACAATTCGCGTGGTCTACCGGAGTTTCCTTAGCAGGATTGCTCCAGTACGCTATCATTTGCGCCGGGAAAGCCGCGCATGGCATCGCCGCTGGC
>JAYWDM010000568.1:0-3387 GCA_043779885.1 Betaproteobacteria bacterium
GTTGAGATTTCAGTGCGCGGTTCTCCTCGATCAGGGCAGCCAGGCGGGCATCTGCCTCTGCTTTCGAAAAACGCTGCGTGATGTGCTGCGGGCAGTTCCAGTCGAACGCTTCGACCTGAATAACGATCCCGCGCTCGACGCGGGCGCGATAGCCCGGGATTTCAAGTCTTGCCATCAGCGCCGGGTCGTCTGTCGCGTGCACGATGCGCGCGCGCCCCCAGATTTTCAGGCGCCGGCGATTGGCGTAATCCATGAGGATGAGCGCGATGCGCGCATCGGCAGCGACGTTGCCGACGCTCACGTAATGGACGTTGCCGCGGAAGTCGGCGTACCCGATCGTGCGCGCGTCGAGCACCCGCAGAAAGCCCGCCGGACCGCCCCGGTGTTGCACGTACGGCCAACCCGACTCGGAGACGGTGGCCTGGTAAAAGCTGTCGCGCGCGGCGATGAACCCGGCTTCGCGCGCGGACAGTTCGTCGCGGGCGGTGGGCGCAAGATCGAGGCCGCGATTGGCTTCCCGGCTGCCATAGAGTTCCTGCGCGGCTTTGACGCTGGAGGTGAATGCGATATCGGCAAATGCGGTTGGCATGACACTTCTCCCAAAGAGCGGCCGGCGGCGCGCACGCCGCGGGCCGCGGACCATGACAGCGCGATTACGCCGCGAGCTTGAGATCGACCCTGGGAAAATCGATGTCGGTCAGGGCGACGTTATTGACGTAGTTGGTGAGCACGTTGAGCGCGACGTTCAGCACGATTTCGACGACTGCGGCGTCGGCGAAGCCGGCTGCGCGCAATGCGGCAAGGTCGGCGTCGCTGACGTGGCCGTGCGCGGCGGCCACCCGGCACGCGAAGCGAACCGCGGCGTCGGCGGCGGGCTCGCTCGAGCGGCCGTTGCGCGCGGCGTCGATTTCCAGCGCGTCGAGGCCGGCGAGGTGGCCGGCGAGGTAAGTGTGCGCGGACAGGCAGTATTCGCAGCCGTTGAATTGGGCAACTGCGAGCGCAATGCGCTCACGCAGCCGGGCGTCGAGCGTGCCTTTGGCCAGCGCGCCGTTGAGCGACAGGTACCCTTCGAGGGCTGCCGGGCTGTGACCGACGAGCTTCATGAGGTTGGGCACCACGCCCAACTGCTTATGCACGGCATCGAGCAACGGTTTGGATTTGGCGGGGACTTGTTCGACGGCAGGGACGGAGATTCTGGACATGATCGTTTCCTTTGGTTGGGTGTGGTTGATTCGCGCCACACGCCGCGGCGCGAATGACGACACTTTGCCAAATTCCAGTGGACATAAGAATAGCCATTGGTAACAATATATTATTCCGCTAAATGGAATGTCCTATGGACCGGCTGCATCTGATGAACGTATTCGTGGCGGTGGGCGACGCGCAGAGTTTTGCCGGCGGCGCGCGCCGCCTCGGCATGTCGCCGCCGGCCGTGACGCGGGCGATTGCCGCGCTCGAAGCGCGGCTGGGCGTAAAACTGCTCAACCGCACCACCCGCTTCGTGCGCGTCACGGAAGCGGGGCAGCGCTATCTGGACGATGCGCGCCGCATCCTCGGCGAAGCCGACGCGGCCGACGAGGCGGCGGCCGGTATCAACGCGGAACCGCGCGGCCATCTGGGCGTGACGGCTCCCGTGCTGTTCGGCCGGATGTTCGTGACGCCCGTTATCGTTGAATACCTGCAACGCCATCCGGGCATGGAGGTGTCCGCGCTGTTTCTCGACCGCGTCGTGAACCTGCTTGAAGAAGGTCTCGATGTCGGCGTGCGGATCGGCGAATTGCCGGATTCAAGCATGAAGGCGATCGGTGCAGGCCATGTGCGCCGGGTCGTGTGCGCATCTCCCGCTTACCTCAAGCGTCACGGCACACCGCGAACGCCGGCGGAACTGGCGACGCACAGCGTGATTCTTTCCACTACCGTAACGCCGGTCGCGGACTGGAAATTCGCACGCGACAAAAAAGCCACCACAGTCCGTGTCACCCCGAGATTGACCGTCACGAGCAACGACGCCGCCATCGAAGCCGCGTGCCATGGTTTCGGCATCACGCGCCTATTGTCCTATCAGGTCGCGCCTTATGTCGCGGCAGGTCGCCTGAAAACGGTGTTGTCCCGGTTTGAACCACCACGCCTGCCGGTGCACGTCGTGCACCGCGAAGGCCGTTACGCCTCGGCAAAAGTGAGAACGTTCGTGGATCTCATGCTTGCGCGGCTGCGGTCGCAACCGGCATTGAACTGACGTTGCCGTTGACCGGCGCGGGCCGACCTATTTGTGGCGCGACGCCACCACCAGGTTGGCAAAAAGAACCTGCACGGGTTCACCGTTCTGATTGAGGGTGGTGGTGCGCACCTTGACGACGCTTAGACGGCGTGCAGGATTTCATTCGAGAGTTGCGCATCGTCGACCGCACGTGCCAATTGCGCGCAGTTCCCGCCGCGCTTCACGCATGAACCGCAAATTACTTTTTGCGAAAAATGACGACGTGCTGCCACGGCAGGCCGCCGACGGTGCGTACCCATTCCAGCGGATGAAGCGCGGCTTCCGCGCGCACCTGAAGTTCGGTCATGGTGTGCAGAGGCTTGATCGGCACGCCAGGGTCCGCGCCCCTGAATTCGACGAACGCGAGCCGGCCGCCGGGTTTTAACGCGCTCGCAATCGCCGCCAGCATCTCGAACGGGTATTCGAACTCATGATAGACGTCCACCATTAGCACGAGGTCGAACGCGCCCGCGGGCAGGCGCGGGTCGGTGGGCGTGCCGAGCAGCGCCTTGACGTTCGTGGTGCCGCGCCGCGCGGTCTGCTTTTCCAGCAGCCTGATCATTTCGGGCTGAATGTCGACCGCGTACACCGTTCCCTGCGTGCCGACGCGCTGCGCCATGCGCCATGCGTAATAACCGGTGCCCGCGCCGACGTCGGCGACCGTCATGCCGGGCTTGAGATCGAGCGCGGCAAGCACGAGGTCCGGCCGTTCCTCGTCGGCGCGTTCGGTGCGCTCCAGCCACTGCGCCCCGTGAAAGCTCATCACCTGCGCGATCTCGCGTCCCTGATGAACTTTGCCGATGCCGTCGGCGCTTGCGCGCACCGTCGTGTAGCGGGGCGCCGCAGCATCGGCGGCGAGCGCCGTGGCGTGCAGCGCCGCCGCGCCCAGCAGCAGCAATGTTGTTACGCAGTCACGTATCTTCGTCGGCGCCATGCAAATAGTGTTGCTTCCATTGAGTAATATAGAATTGGTGACATTGCGCCCTCACCCTCGATCCCTCTCCCCAAGGGCATAGGTATCTACACATCTGTATGAAACCCCTTCCCCCTCGACGGGGGAAGGCGGGGATGGGGGTGAAAAAGTTGCATATGACCTTGGCTATCACACCTACCCCCCATCCCAACCTTCC
>JAYWDM010000569.1:0-23193 GCA_043779885.1 Betaproteobacteria bacterium
CGACGGCAGGCTGCGCGTGCGGCTCGGCCTTTATCAGGCGCGCGGCGGCTACACGCTGATGAACGAGCCCATGGACGAGGCGGGGGTGAACGCGATAGACGCGCTGCGCACGATCTTCACCGACGCAACGCTTGCCTTCGATTTCGTCATGGAGCGCGGCCAGATTCAATACGTCAACAATCTCGAGACCTGCCACCGGCGCACGACCTTCGAGGATTACGACGAACCGGAGAAAAAGCGTTTGCTGGTGCGCGTGTGGCTGCGCAATGCGGGGCAGCCAGGCTATCAGGGCTGACGCCTGCCTGATCCTGCATCGGGCATGATAATTCGCGGTAGGATGGGTGGAGCGCAGCGATACCCATCGATCATGTCCTGCAAATGATGGGTATCGGCGCGAAGCGCCTCCACCCATCTTACCGTGAAAACCCTGCCCGATATTATGCGATGGGTGTGCGCCCAAATAGCTACCGCGCCACTGAACTCATTCAGCCTTGATTCCCGCTTCGCGCACGAGCTTGCCCCACTTCGCGATTTCGGCCTTGATGAACACGCCGAACTCCTGCGGCGTGCTCGCGACGACTTCGGCGCCGACGACGGCCAGGCGCTCCTTTACCTCGGGCAGTGCGAGCGCTTTGCGCAATTCGCCGTTGATGCGATCGACGTGCGCGGCGCTGGTGCCGGCCGGCGCGACGACTCCGTACCATTCGCTGACTGCGTAGCCGGCGAGACCTGATTCCGCCACCGTCGGCAGGTCGGGCAGCGCGGAAGAACGCTTCGCACCCATCACCGCGAGCGCGCGCAGCTTGCCTGCCTGCACCTGCGTGAGCACGGTAGGCGCGCTGACGAACATGAGTTGCGTCTCGCCGGACAGGAGGCCGGTCGCCGCCGGCGCAGCACCTTTGTAATTGATGGCGGCGATACTCACACCTGCCATCGCCTTGAACTGTTCCAGTCCAAGGTGGGTCGGCGTGCCGGCGCCTGCAATCGACGCGTTGAGTTTGCCGGGCGACGCCTTCGCGAGCGCGATCAGTTCCTGCACCGACTTTGCGGGCAGCGCAGGATGCACCGCCAGGATGTAAAGCCCGTTGACCGCGAGCATGACGGGCGCCAGATCGCGCGCGGCGTCGAACGGCAGCTTCGCAAACAACGCCGGGTTCACCGCGAGATTGCTCGTCGGAAAGCCGAACGTGTAACCGTCGGGGGGCGACTTGGCGACCAAATCCATGCCTATGATCGTGCTCGCGCCACCCCGGTTATCCACGATCACCTGCTGGCCGAGCGCGTCGCCCACTTTCTGGAAAATCACGCGCGCGATCAGGTCGGCCCCGCCACCGGGCGGCCACGGTACGATGAGCCGGAGCGGTCGCGCGGGATAATCTTGTGCAAAAATGGCGCCGGCCAAGCAGGTTGTCAGAAGCGCGCAGAGCAGACGCGCCATGATTGAAGTTTTGTTCTCCTCACTCCTCACGCCGTCCTCCTCACGGATTCAACCAAACAAGCTTTGCAAAAGGTCATCGCGGGTGATTTTCAGGTGGCGCGATACGTCGTTCAGGATTCCCGACAGCGTACCGACTTTCAGAGGATCGTGCGCCGGAATGGTAATGTGATGCTGAGAAGGCTGATCAGTGGTGAGCCGGACATGGCTGCCGGTCTGGCGCGTTACGCGATAACCTGCTCGTGATAACGCTTTAACAAACTCGGCGCCGGACAGGTCCCGCGGCAATCTCATGCCGCGATGACTTCATCCCGCACGAAGTGAAGCCGGATCATTTTCGGCGCATCGTTGTCGCCAAAGTGGCAACGCACCGCATCCCGCACATTGGCATGCAGTTCCTCGGCGGTTTCAGCCTGCGCGAATATGGATGCGTCCAGCGCGCGCGCCGAGAAGCCGCCCTCTGGCGCCTGCTCCACAACGAAGATGATTTCGCTCATCGCCCTGTCCTCGCTATCCGGTCATTCGAGACCCGCATATTATACCCAGCAACGGAAATCACTCCGCCTTAATCGCAACCTCCTGCTACGCTGGCGCCCGCCGGCGCGCATGCGCTGACGCACCAGCGGCAGAAAGCGTACCGCGTGCACGGGTGAGTGCGCGAGCCAGCGGCCGAATTCACCGGGGGTGCTCATCCCCGGATGCAATCGCTCGGCGAGCGGGCTGTGCACGCCGCGACGGGTGCTGGGTATCGTTCCTCAACCCGTCTACGGGTGTGCGACGGTCGTGCATGTCGGCGTCTCTGCGCGGCCGCGTTGTTGACACTCGTTTCCGTGTCGGTCAGGATACGACGGCGCGGCGCCACAAACCCGCTCACGCCTTTGAGCCGCGCGCCTCCGGAGGAACCCCTATGAAGCCGTGCCCGACTCTCGTTGCTGTCATCGCCGTGTCGATAACTGCCGCCACCGCCATCGCCGGCGAATACCCGGCGAAGCCGATCCGCATCATCGCGCAGTTCACACCCGGCACGTCGACCGACATACTCGCGCGCATCATCGCGCAGAAAATGGGCGAGCACTGGGGCCAGCAGGTCGTCGTCGACAACCGGCCCGGCGCGGGCGGGGTGGTCGGCACCGAGATGGGTGCGAAGGCTGCGCCCGACGGCTACACGCTGACGATGGCGGTGTCGAGCGCGTTCAGCATCAACCCGACGCTTTATTCGAAGCTGCCGTACGACGCGGTCCGGGATTTCGCGCCGATCGCAACCCTCGGCCTGACACCGCAGACGCTCGTCGCGTATCCGTCCGCGGCGTTCAAGTCAGTCCGCGAGTTCGTCGCCGCGGCGAAAGACAAGCCCGGACAGATCAATTACGCCTCGCTCGGCGCGGGCTCGACCAGCCATCTCACGATGGAAATGTTCCGCGCCGCCGCCGGCATCCAGTTGAATCACGTGCCGTTCAAAGGCAGCGCCGAAGCGAACGGGCAGGTGATCGGCGGGCAGATCCCGGTGATGTTCGACGCCATTCCCGCCGCGCGGCCGCACATACTGTCCGGCAGGCTGCGCGGGCTCGGCATCGGCACGCTCAAACGCTCGCCGTTTCTGCCGGAGGTGCCGACCATCGCGGAGTCGGGCTATGCGGGTTTCGAAGCCGTGGGCTGGATCGGCATCGCGGCGCCCGCGAAAACACCGGCTCCGATACTCGACAAACTGAATGCCGAGATGGTTAAGATCATCAACGAACCGGACGTGAAGGAGCGGCTCGCCGCGCTCGCATTCACGCCGGTGGGCGACACGCGCGCGCAGTTCGCGGCCTATATCAAATCCGAAATCGCGAAGTGGGGCAAAGCGGTGCAAGAATCGGGCGCCAAAGCGGACTGACGGCAGATGGCAAACGCAACCATTACCGCGGCGCTGGTCGATAAAGTTCTCGCGCTCGACTATGCGTCGCTGCCGCAGGCGGCAATCGACATGGCAAAAGCGGTGACGCTCGACGGCTTGGCGGTCATGCTCGCGGGCGCGGCCGAACCGCTCGGCGTCGGCCGCATTTCAATCGACTACGTGCGCGAGATGGGCGGCGCGCCGCAGGCAAGCGTGATCACCGGCGGCTTCAGGACTTCAATGGTCAACGCCGCTTACGTCAACGGCACGCTCGCGCACGCGCTCGATTTCGACAATACGTGGTATCCGCTCAACCATCCGACTTCGCCGACGCTGCCCGCGATCCTGGCGATTGCGGAACACCACCAGTTGTCCGGCAGAAAAATCATCGAGGCCATCGCCGCGGCATTCGAAGTGCAGGGGCGGCTGCGCATCGCGGCGACGGGACTCAAAACCGGCGCGGGCTTTCACAAGCCGGGCACGACCGGCATGTTCGGCGCGGTGACCGCGGCGGCGAAAATGCTCGACCTCGACAAGCAGCAGACGCTGATGGCGTTCGGGCTCGCCGGCTCGCGCGCGGGCAGCATTTCGATCAACACGGGCACCATGACCAAATCGTCGCACTCCGGGCACGCGGCGCGCATGGGCGTCGAATGCGGCGTGCTCGCGAAAATGGGCTGGACGGCGAGCGCCGACGTGTTCGGGCCGAAAGGATTTTTCGACACCTTCTTCGGCGGCGATGCGCAACCCGGGCTGCTCATCGAAGGATTCGCCGCACCCCTGCGCATGGTCGATCCGGGCGTCGGCTTCAAGAAACACCCGAGCAATTATTTCACGCACCGGCCGATCGACGCAGCGCTCGCGTTGCGCGAGGAACACACGATCAGGCCGGATACGATCGACCGCGTCGAGGTCATTTTCCCGCGCTTCGATTACGTGAACCGCCCGCAGCCACAGACCGGTCTCGACGGCAAATTCAGCGTGCAGTACGCAACCCTCATCGCGCTGCTCGACGGCGAAATCACCATCGATTCGTTTACCAACGAGCGGCGGTTCGCGCCGGATGTCGCGGCGCTGCTGCCGAAAGTAACGCTCACGGTTGATGACGCGATCCCGTCGGATTTCGATCAGATGCACACCATCGTCAACGTGTGGCTGAAGGACGGCCGGCAGTTGTCGAAACGCGTGGACAAACTCTCCGGCTGGATCGGCTCGCCACTGACGCGCGAACAAAGGCTCAGAAAATTCTTTGGCTGCACGCGGCGCGTCCTCGACGACGCCAAAGCGCAGCGCATGCTCGCGCTGGTCGAGCAACTCGACACCCTGACCGGCGTGAGCGAGATCATGGACATCGCGCGGTGCGGGCGGTGAGCGGCCCGCGTCACCCGGCGCAAGGAGCCTGAGCATGGCAAACCAACAGAAACCTGCCGCGGCCAGCGGCGACAAGCCGTGGCACCAGCCCGGCAAGTGGCTCGCCAACCCAGCGTATTGGGACGACGAATCGCTCGCTGCGCGCGCCGGCATGCGCGAGCGCATTCAGTTCATCGACTGCACGATCAGCGAAGGCGACGACTGCGTCGGTCATCAGCTGAACTGGAACACGCGGCTCGGCGTAATCGAGCGCCTCGATGCGATCGGCGTCGGCGAGATCACGCTGCCGAGCCACGCGACGTTCAGCGAGGAGCGCGACATGATCAAGGCGTGCCGCCGCATGGGGGTGCGCACGCGGCTCGTCGCCAAAGGCCCCGGCGTGAAGCCGCCGTTGAAAGGCGACTGGCGCGGCGCGATTGACCGCCACATCGATCTTGGCGCGGATGTCATCAGCCCGATCGTGAAGTGGGACTACGCCGACACGCTGTCCGACTTCGCCGGCGAACTCTCGAAAGAGGCGATTGTCGACGCGATCACGGAGAGCGTCGCCTACATGAAGCGCCAGCAAGTCCGCGTGGTGCCGTGGATGGTCGACAGCATGCGCTCGCCCATCGATACGGCATGCCTTTTCTTCAAGGCAATGGCCGCCGCAGGCGCCGACGGCGTCTATGTCGTGGACAGCCGCGGCAACAGCACGCCGCTCGCGACGCGCGTTTTTATCCGCCGCGTACGCCAGGCGGTCGGCGAGAAGTGCGACGTCTACGTGCAGCACCACAACGATTTAGGTGTCGCGACCGCCAATGCGATGGCGGCGGTCGAAGGCGGCGCCAACTGGATCGACGCCTCCGTCATCGGCATCGGCGACCGCGGCGGCTGCGTGGCGCTCGAGGAAGCCGCCGCGCTCTTTGAAATGTACGGGATTGCGACCGGCATCAAGTTGGACGCGCTCTACGACTTGTGCCGCTACGTGCAGCAGGCCTACGGCATCAAGCTGCCCCCGTGGAAACCCATCGTTGGCGAAAACTGGAACAAGGAAGAAGGTGCCGGCCATCTCGAAGGCAGCGAGGATGCCGAATCCACCATCGGCATCGCGCCGCGGGTCGTCGGCCGCGAATTCGAAAACGTGATCGGCGGCAAGATACTGTTCGGCCGCGAGCGCAGCAGCGCGCATACCGACGACCCGGTATTCCTGCGCGACATCGTGCGCGATCTGGGCATGGAAGCCACCGAAGAGCAGTTCCAGCGCATTTTGTCCCGCGCGCGCGCCGCGGTCGCGAGCAACTACGACACGCATTACCTGACGTTCGCCGAGTTCGCAGCGATCTGCCGCGGCGTCATGCTGGGCGGGCGCGAATAGCTGGACAGACTCCGATGATAATGTTAGCCCGCCCTCGCGTATTGCCCCCATCCTATCCTTCCCCCGCTCGCGCAGGGGAAGGGACCACGGGAACAGGCGCTGCGTATAGTCCCCCTCCCTTGCGCATGAAATGCGCGGGGGAGGGTTGGGGTGGGGGCAGCGGCCGGTAGCGACATGACGAACACATCCCTTATGCGCGTCTCCATCCCGATCGCCGCCTGCTGCTTCACCAGCGCAGCCGCATTCGCAGCCTACCCGGACAAACCGATCCGTCTCATCATGCCGTATCCGGCCGGCGGCAGCATCGACACCGCGGGCCGCGCCGTCGCGCAGAAACTCGCCGATAACTTTGGGCAGCAGATCGTAATCGACAACCGCACAGGCGCGGGCGGCACCATCGGCACCGAAACCGCCGCGCGCGCGGCGCCCGACGGCTACACGCTGGTAATGGGCGGCACCGGCACGCTGGCATTAAGCCCGCATCTGCATCGCAACCTGCCCTACGATCCGGTGCGCGATTTCGCGCCGGTGACCCTGCTGATCGCAAGCCCGTACGTGCTCGTGGTGCATCCGTCGGTAGCGGCGAAGTCGGTGAAAGAACTGGTCGCGCTGGCGAAGGCGCGGCCGGGTCAGATCAATTACGCATCGGGCGGCAATGGCAGCGCGCCGCATTTCGCTTCGGAAATGTTCAACGCGGCGGCCGGCATAAAACTCACGCACATCCCGTACAAAGGCAGCACGCCGGCGGTGATCGATCTCATCGGCGGCCAGGTGCAGGTAATGTTCACCGGCATCCCGAGCGTGCTCGCCAATATCAAGAGCAATCGCGTGCGCGCCCTGGCGGTGACGGGCAAAACGCGCACTGCCGCTTTGCCCGACGCACCGACCGTGATCGAAGCGGGCGTTCCCGGATATGAAGTGAGCCCATGGTTCGGCGTGCTCGTCCCCGCGCGCACGCCGCCCGCGATTGTGGCAACCCTCAATCGCGAGATCGTCAGCGTTCTGCGTGCGCCGGCCCTGCGCGAGCGTTTCGCGGTCGAAGGCATCGATCCCGTCGGCGACACGCCGGAGCACTTCGCCGCCTACATCAAAGAGGAAATCGTGAAGTGGGGCAAGGTCGTCAAAGCCACCGGCATGCGCGTCGAATAGCAGTTTGTTCAAAATCGGCGAAGACTGTCATTGCGAGGAGCCCTAAGGCGACGAAGCAATCTCGTCACTCGTTGATTGCGCTGGACGCTCCCCTCGCACCCACGAGTTGGGGGGGCGAGACCGGGAACTCGCGAGCCATGGCCGGTGCCGGTCGAGCGGCACGGGCTTGCAAGCCCGTGCGCGCCCTCACCCCCGCCCATCTCCCCGAGGGAGAGGGAAATATTCTGCGCGCAGAACTTGTCAGTCACTTATGCGATTTTCAATAGGGGCAGACCGCGATACCCGGCGCGGGCCGCTGCGACAGCGGCCTTTTTTCCGTCAGCGTTTCCAGAAACGCCACCATGTCGTCGATTTGAGCAGGTGCAAGATTCAGCGGCCGCAATATGCTGTCGGCGGCGCGCGCCGGCACCGGTTCGCCGGGCTCGGCGTGCGGTTGTGGCACGGCAATGTGCATCTTCACCGCGTCGATCCCGGAATAATGAGTCACCACATCGCGCAGGCTGGCCAAGCTGCCGTTATGCATATATGGGGCGGTCAGCGCGACATTGCGCAGGCCCGGCACCCTGAACGCACCATAAGCTTCGAGAGTGAGCGCGACGTGGCGCGTACTGATCGAATTGTCGCCCGCGCGATCGTCGTTGTGCCGCGACAGCCGGTTGAAACGGCTGGCCAGCAGTGTCTTGATGCCGTCATAACGCCCCCAATCGAAGCGTCCGCTCGCGGTGCGCACGGGAATTCCCGTCTTGTCGAATTCACCGTTGGTGAATTGCGGTCCGAAATGGCAGACCGTGCATTGCGCGGCGCCGACGAAGAGGCGCAGCCCGCGCTGGGCCGCGAGCGGATAGCGCGCGGCGGAGCGACGGTCGCCGCGCGACAGCGCGGCGCGAAAGTCATCAAACGGCGTGCGGCCGGTGACCAGTGATTCCTGAAAAGCGGCGAGCGCCTTGCCAACGTCGGCGAGCAGCGCTTCATCGTCGGCGGGCGGCGGTTTGCCGAACGCATGGCGGTAGCCGCATTGCAAATCGGGCTGCGCGCGCATCTGCGCCGTCACGTGCCGCTCTGCGCCCCCCATCTCGCGCGGATCGAGCAGCGGCCGGATGCTCGCGGCCCACAGGCTGTCACTCGCGCCGCTCCAGCCGAACCAGCGGTTGAAGCGCGAGTTAAGCACGCTCTTCGTGTTGCGATCGGTCTCTTCCAGCCCGGCCGCCAGCGCGCGACGATCACTCCAGCCGACTTCAGGGATATGGCAACTCGCGCAACTGATATTTCCGGTTGTCGACAGCCGCGCATCGAAGAACAGTTGCGCGCCAAACTCAGCCGCCTTGCGGCTGCCCGCAACGCGGTTGCTCGCATCGCGTTGCGGCGCCGGCGGCCACGGGCCGTGGAGGCGTATCGCCGCGATCTCCTCCTTGCTGAAAGCCAGGACGCCGCCCACCGGCGCGCCGTCTGCCCAGGCGCAAGTCGCAAACAAAGCGCCGAGCAGTGCCGCGACGCCGGGCGCGAGTCGCATCACAGCGTTATGTTGTGGATCACCCGCTCGGGGGCGTCGCCGCTGCGCACCTCGAACACCAACTCCCAGCGCCCCGGCATGTGGAACATCAGGCCGGCGGCCTTGAAGCGGCCGCGGCCGCGCGGCGTGACCGTGACAGTGTAGTTCATGCCATGGCCATGCTCGGGCATGCGCGCATCGATGCGCAGCGCGTCGGGCAGGGGCGCGCCGGCTTTCGCGCACACCGCGATTTCCATCGAGAAATGCCCGGCGACTGCGATCTTCGCGGGACTGGTCCGGTAAGCCACCGTGTAGTGCGCCGATTCCGCACGTTGCGCGCCGGCGAGATCCGCGCCGCAGGCAGGCGCCTGCGCCCGCACGCCCGTGGACATCATCAGAGCCGCGGCACCGAGCAGCACGATGCCGCGCATCGCTTGCGCCATGCCTAGTGTCCTGAGTCTGAAATTCGTTGATAGATTGGTAATGTGCATGACCAGCCCGCGCGTTGCAAAAGTGTCGAAATCGGTGTCAGACGCGAAGCAAACCACAGCCAGGTTGGGCACCTGGCGAGGATTTGCGACAATGTATGGCGCCGATTCTCGACATCTTTTGTTCAGCGAATTTCGGACTCAGGACACTAGTTACCGCCGATCACCAGCACGTCATGCCGGTCGGTGCTGGTCACCAGGCCCGGTATGTTGGTGCCGGATTGCACTGACCCGCTGACCAGATGGAAGCGGTTGCCGATGAAACCGCCGGCGAGCCCGTGCCGGGGCAACGGCATCGGCGGCAGGCGCGCCCAACTGTTGCTTTTCGGATCGAAGGCTTCGACCGTCGTATAAGTACCCCAGAAGTCGCGATGCCGGATCTCGCCGCCCGCCACATAAAGGCGTCCGCCATATACGCCCCAGGTCGTCGCGCTGCGCGCGGTCGGCATCGGCGCGCGCAGTACCCATTGGTCGGTCGCCGGGTTGTATTCCTCGACGATGTCGACGTTCAGCGCATTGGGGATGAACACCGAGCCGGCGCGTCCGCCCGCCACGTAGATGCGGCCGTCCATGACGCCGGAAGCGGCGTGATTGCGCGCGGTCGGCATGTCGGCGCGTTTCGACCAGGCGTTGGCGGCCGGGTCGAAGACGTCATGCGTGGCAACCGACACGTTGCGCGATGGATGCAGCCACTCCTCCTTCGCGCCCGCCGGCAGGGTGGCCCCGCCGATCAGATGGACGCGACCGTTGAGGGTAACAGCGCTGGCGGAGCCGCGTGCCGTCGGCACCGGCGCCAGCGGTTTCCAGGTATCGGCCTGCGGATCGTACTCCCAGGAATTGTTGACCGGAATCCAGGTCGGCTGTCCCTTTTCGGGCAAGGTGTAGCCGCCGAACATGTAGATGCGGCCGTCCACTTCCGCGAGCGCAAAGTGGTGATGGTAAGCCGGCATGTCGCGCTTGCGCGTCCAGCGGTCGGCGGCCTGATCGTACTCCATTACCAGGCCGATCGGCTTCCACGCGAGCGCCAGGCCGCCGAACACGTACAGCTTGCCGCCGGCGGCAATGCCATAGACCTCCTCGGCGCCCTGCGGCACGGGTGCCGCCGTTACCCATTTCTGCGCGAGCGCGGGTGCGGACACCAGCAGCCATGCCGTTGCAACGGCTGCCATGATCGAGCGAACGCGCCGGACCCGCGACAGCACTTCGATTGCACTCGTCCTGATACCCATGGTCTGCCCTCCTGATGACTGGTTGACTGGCTTCTGCGAAACGGTCACGCAGACCTTCACTCGATCTTGACGCCGCCGGACTTGATCGCCCGTGTGATCTTGTCAACCTCGGCGCGGACGAATTTGTCGAATTCCTCCGGCGTGGAGGGCTTCGGCACCGAGCCGCGAACCGCCAGCCGCTCCCGGGTTTCGGGCATGGCGAGTATGCGGGCCACTTCCCGGGAAAGTTGATTCACGATGGCGCGCGGCGTCCTGGCCGGCGCGAAGAGCCCGTACCACTGGTCCCATTCGAAGCCCGCGATCGCCGCCTCCGCGACGGTGGGCACATCGGGCAGCATCGGGGAGCGCGTCAGCGTAGTCACCGCCAGCGGCACCAGCCGCTTGTCCCTGACGAACGCCAGCGTGTTGCCGATCGGCGCGAACGAGTACTGCACGCGCCCGGTCATGGTGTCGGTCAGCACTTCCGGCACGCCCTTGTACGGGATGTGCGAAACGTTGAGTTCCGCCGCCAGCTTCAGCATCTCGCCGGTGATGTGCGTGCCGCTGCCGATGCCGGCCGACCCGTAATTGACCTGCCCGGGCCGCTGCTTCACGAACGCGATGAGTTCCTTCACCGATTTGCTGCCCTGCGCGGGTGCGACCACCAGCACGTTGGGCGCGCTCGTCACCTGCGATACGCCCGTAAAATCGCGCAGCGTGTCGAACGGCAGCTTCGTATACAGCCCCGGAGTCGCCGCGTGCGAGACCGAGTTGAAAAACAGCGTGTAGCCGTCGGGGGCCGCGGCGGCGGCAATGGCGGCCGCCACGGTGCTGCCGGCGCCGGGCCGGTTGTCCACCACCACCCGCTGGCCCCAGTGTTCCGCCATCTCGTGGGCCACCAGCCGGCCGATCACGTCGATCTCGCTGCCGGCGGTGAACCCGACGATCATGCGAATCGGCTTGGCGGGAAAATTCTGCTGCGATTGCGCGATGCCGGGCGCGCCGCAGAGCGCCAGCAGCGCGATGACTTTCATTTTCGAGCACTTCATGTTCGCAATCTCCTCCTCGTGGTTTGCATGTCCGGGTTTTCTCCCCGGTTATTTGGTGTTAACCCTTGAACCGGCTGTAAACCTTGCGCACGTTGCCGTTGAAGATCTTGTCCTTGTCCGCGGCGGACAGCCAGTTGACCGCGTCCACGTAGCGCTTGGTGTCGTCGTAGTACTGCCCGGTTTCCGGGTCGATGCCGCGCACCGCACCCACCATCTCGGAGGCGAACAGGATGTTGTCGGCGGGGATGACCTTGAGCAGGAGATCGATGCCCGGCTGGTGGTAGACGCAGGTGTCGAAGTAGACGTTGTTGAGCAGAAACTCCTGCAGGGGCGGGCGGCCCATGTCCTGCGCGATGCCGCGATAGCGGCCCCAGTGGTAGGGCACCGCGCCGCCGCCATGCGGAATGATGACCTTCAGGGTCGGGAAGTCCCTGAACAGATCGGACTGGATGAACTGCATGAAAGCCGTGGTGTCGGCGTTGATGTAGTGCGCGCCGGTGAAGTGGAAGTTGGGATTGCACGATGCGCTGACGTGCACCATCGCCGGCACGTCGAGTTCGACCAGCTTTTCGTAAAGCGGATACCACCACCTGTCGGTGAGCGGCGGATCGGTCCAGTAGCCGCCCGACGGATCGGGATTCAGGTTGCAGCCGATGAATCCGTACTCCTTCACGCAGCGCTCGAGTTCGGGAATGCAGTTCTTCGGCGCCACGCCGGGGCTCTGCGGCAGCTGGCACGCGCCGACGAAGTTCCGCGGATAGAGCGTGCATACGCGGTGCACGAGCTCGTTGCAGATTTCCGACCACTGCTGGCTCACGGCGGCGGTGCCGATGTGGTGCCCCATGCTGCCGGCGCGGGGCGAGAAGATCGTAAGATCGGTGCCGCGCTCCCGCTGCAGCTTCAACTGCGAACCCTCGAGACTCTCGCGGATCTGGTCGTCGCGTATCGCGAGCGAGTCCTTCGCGGGCGAGGCCGCGGGGTTCTTCAGGCCCTCGATCTGGCGCCGGCGAAACTCCTCGAGCGCCTTGGGGGCGGTCGTGTAGTGGCCGTGGCAATCGATGATCATCGTTTCCTCACGGGTCATAAAAGGCCGCGGCGACCGGGAGCCATCACTCCGCCCGGATTTTGTTCTCGCGCACGACCTTGCCCCAGCGCGCGATCTCGCCGACCAGAAACTTCTGCAGCGCCTCGGGAGTGCTGACGGCGAGGTCCATGCCGAGCTGTTCGGTCAACTGCTTGCGCAGATCGGCCTGATTGAAAACTTTGACGAGTTCGGCGTGGAACTTGCCGAGGATGGGCGGCGGCGTCCCGGCCGGCGCGAAGACGCCCCACCAGGAAAGCGCCGAGAAGCCGGGGAAGCCCTGCTCCGCGAGCGCCGGCACGTCGGGCAGCGCGCCCGAGCGCTTGTCGCCCGTCACCGCGAGCGCACGCAGCTTGCCGCCGGTCACCTGCGGCGTGACCAGCGCGACCGTGCCGATCGCCAGATCGACCTGGCCGCCGAGCACTTCCTGCATCATCGGCCCGCCGCCTTTGTAGGGAATGTGGATCAATTTGAAGCCGCCCGACTGCTGCACCAGCGTCATCATCAACTGCCCGAGGCTGCCGTTGCCGATCGAGCCGAAGGTCACCGTCTCCGGTTTCGCCTTTGCGGCCCTGATCACGTCGGCAAAACTTTTATACGGCTTGCCCGCGTTGGTCACGATGCAGTTCGGCGCCGTCGCGATCAGCATCACCGGCGCGAGATCTTTGGCCGTGTTGAACGGCAGATCCGGATACAGCGTCGGGTTGACCGCGTGCGTGTCGAAGACGAACAGGAACGTGTAGCCGTCCGGCGTCGCTTTGGCGGCGATCGTTGTGCCGATCGAGCCCGAGCCGCCCGACCGGTTGTCCACGATGAACTGCTGTCCGAGCGCCGGCGTGAGCCTGGCGCCCACCAGGCGCGCCAGCGGATCGGTCGTGCCGCCCGGCGGAAACGGCACGATGAAACGCACCGGTTTCGTCGGCCAGTTCGCTTCCTGCGCGACAGCCGGCGCGAGCGCGGCCGCGCCCGCAAGGAACCACAAACCGGCAATGAATTTTCTCAACATGACATCCTCCGTTATTATGCTGCGCCGCCCGCGACAAACGTGGCCCCATGCCGCCGCCAGTTTGGCGGCCCTGCATCTTCCCCGCGCGTCCGTGGGTAACGCATTCTGCATGGCTTTTCGCACGGCGTGAATCACGGCGTCAAACCGGCGGCTCATCCGGATACTTGAGCACGGCCCTGGCGAGCGCATCGCACATGTTGCAGGGGTCGATGCCCGGTTCGCCCGCGGCGAAGATTGCGGGCAAAGTAGCGCTCAGGCTCTGAAATATCATCCCCGCGCAGATCATCGTCAGTGACATGGGGTTAGCGTCGTCGCGAGCGAACGCGGAGTATACCTTTACGCTTTGCGCTCAAGAACCACGCAAACATTGATAGAATCACGCCTCCATGCATAACCAGACAGCCGGGAGACCGTGACCGTGGCGCAGGACCTCGAGAAACTCAAAGACTGGATCGGCGAGCGCGAAACCGACGTCGATTACGTGACGATCCCCGCCGTGCACCGGCTGGCGGCGACGCTCGACCGCGACGACCCCATGCCGAAATTCGGCGACGCGCTGCCGCCGGGCTGGCACGCGATGCTGTTTCCGCGCGTGGTGCGCCAATCGCAGGTCGGCCACGACGGGCACCCGACGCGCGGGGACTTTCTGCCGCCGGTGCCGCTGCCGCGCCGCATGAATGCGGGCCGCCGCACGTGGATGCACGACGTGCTGCGTGTCGGCGATGAAGTGAAGAAGGAAGCGACGATCAAGGACGTCACCCTCAAAGCCGGCCGCAACGGGCAAATGGTGTTTGTAACGGTGAAAACCGACATGATCAGTCCGCGCGGGCTCGCGATCACCGAGGAAATGGATGTCGTCTACCGCGAGGAGCCGGACCCCAACGCGCCGAAAGCTGCGCCGCAGCCCGCGCTGGGCAAAGCGGTATGGAGCAAAGTATTCAATGCGGACCCGGTGGTGTTGTTCCGCTATTCGGCGCTGACATTCAACGGTCATCGCATCCATTACGACCATCCTTACGTTACGCAGAAGGAAGGCTACCCGGGTCTCGTGCAGAACGGCGGCCTCACCAATCTCCTGCTGTTCGAACTCGCGCGCGCCAACGCCGCCACACCGGTCAAATACATGTCGGCACGCAATGTGCGGCCGCTGTTTGCCGACCAGCCGTTCACGCTGTGCGGCGAGCCGTCAGCCGACGGCAAGAGCGCGAAGCTGTGGACGATGGATCACAGCGGCGCGCTGGCGACCAACGCCAGCGCCGAGTTCGCGTGATGGCCGGGGAAGTGTTTTCCGGCGCGGTGCGCTGATGGCCGGCGGACCGCTCGCCGGCATACGTGTCATCGACATGACGTCGGTCGTGGTCGGGCCGATGGTCACGCTGATGCTCGCCGATTATGGCGCGGACATTATCAAGATCGAGCCGCCGACGGGCGACATCGTGCGCAACCTCGCGGGGCGCGCGATCACGCCCAACATGTCGCCCAAGTTTCTGCACCTCAATCGCAACAAGCGTTCGCTCGCGATCGACCTTAAAAAACCCGCGGCCTATGCGGCGCTGGCAAAACTTCTCGCGGGCGCGGACGTGCTGCTGTGGAACGTGCGGCCGTCGGCGATGACGCGGCTGAAGCTTTCTTACGACGATGTGAAAGCGCTCAACCCGAAAATCATCTATTGCGGCATCGTCGGCTTCGGCCAGACGGGTCGCTACCGCAGCAAACCCGCCTATGATTCCATCATTCAGGGCGCGGGCGGCATCGCGGCGCTGCATCATCGCGCGACGGGCGAGCCGCGCTACGTGCCGATCGTGATGGCCGACAAAACGACCGGCCTGATTGCGACGCAAATGGTGCTGATGGCGTTGTATCACCGCGAGCGCACCGGCGAAGGCCAGTCCATCGAAGTGCCGATGTTCGAAAACATTGCGCGCTTCGTGCTCGAAGAGCACATGTACCATATGACGTTCGACCCGCCGATCGGCACCACCGGCGACCCGCGCCTCTTCGATCCCGGTGCGCGGCCGCTGCCGACCAAGGACGGCTACATGTGCATCTCGGCGAACACCGATGCGCAGGCGTTCGCGGTATTCGACGCGATCGGCAAACCCGAGTACAAGACCGATCCGCGCTTCTCTTCGGTCGCGGCGCGTTTCAAGCACGTGCCGGAATATTTCGCGGCGCGCGCCGCGGGCCTCACGCAGAAAACCAACGCGGAATGGATCGCGATATTCGACAAGGCTGACGTGCCGGCGATGCAATACCACACGCTGGAATCGCTGATGGAGGATCCGCATCTCGAAGATGTCGGGTTTTTCCGCAAGTTCGATCATCCGACCGAGGGCCGCATGATCGACATGGCGCTGCCCAACAAGTCCACCGCCGGTGCGCGCACCGATTTCATGCCGGCGCCCAAGGTCGGCCAGCATACCGTCGAGTTGTTGCGCGAAGCCGGCTATGACGAGGCCGCGATCGACGCCATGGTCGCCGCCGGAATCGCGGTCGACGGCCGGCTTGAAAAAAGTGATGGGTGATGGGTAAAGCACAAAAGACAACCTGCGGCAGCATTGCGATAACGATCACCATGACCATGACGGGTGCCGTCGGCGCAGCGATGGCGCAAAGTTATCCGACGAAACCGATCCGCTTCATCGCGCCGTTTCCGCCCGGGGGCAGCACCGATTTTCTGGCGCGCATCGTCGCCCTCAAAATATCCGAATCGATGGGACAGCAGGTCGTCGTCGAGAACCGCGGCGGCGCAGGCGGCACGATAGGCGTCGAAGCTGCTGCGCGCGCAGCGCCCGACGGCTATACGATAGTCATGGGCCATATCGGCACGTTCGGCGTCAACCCGACGCTATACCCGAAACTGCCGTACGACGCGATCAAAGACTTCGCGCCGATCACGCTGCTCGCGATGGTGCCCAACGGCATGGTGGTGCACCCCGCGCTGCCCGTGCGTTCGGTGAAGGACTTCCTCGCGCTCGCTCGCGCAAAACCGAAGGACCTGCTCTACGGCTCGGGCGGCAACGGCAGCGCCGCGCACCTGGCGGCGGCGTACTTCGAATTGCTGGCAAAAATTCAGCTCACGCACGTGCCGTACAAAGGCACCGGGCCGGCGCTCATCGACCTGGTTGCGGGACAAACCTCGATGATGATCACCGGCATGCCGGCGGTGATGCCGCACATCCGCTCGACCCGGCTGCGGCTGATTGCGGTGGGCAGCACCAGGCGCCTCGCGCTGTTGCCCGGGGTGCCGACGATCGCGGAATCCGGAGTTGCTGGCTACGACGCTACGCAGTGGTACGGCGTGCTCGCGCCCGCCGGCACGCCGCGCGAACTCGTCATGAGGCTAAACGCCGAGATGACGAAGGCGCTGAAGCTGCCGGACGTCCGCGAAAAACTCGCCGCGGACGGGGCGATACCGGTCGGCAACACGCCGGAGGAGTTCGGCGCGCACATCAAGCGCGAAATCGCGCGCTGGGCGCCGGTCGTCAAGGCATCCGGCGCGCGGCCGGAATAAAATTGCTGATAACGTCAATTTCAGGGAGAAAACCATGCTGAACGCACTACGCCATTTACGTCCGCTGATTACCGCGGTTGCACTGCTGCTGCCCGCTGCCGCGGCGCTCGCACAGGCGCAACCCGCGACCAAGCCCTTCGAGCCGTTCTCGGGACAGCCGGGCAAGGACGTCGTCTGGGTACCCACCTCGCAGGCGATGGTCGACCGCATGCTCGATATCGCGAAGGTCACGGCCAACGATTACGTGATCGACCTGGGCTCCGGCGACGGCCGCACCGTGATCACGGCCGCGAAGCGCGGCGCGCGCGCCGCCGGCATCGAGTACAACCCTGAAATGGTCGATCTGTCCAAGAGCAACGCAGCCAAGGAGGGTGTCACCGAGAAGGCCACGTTCATGAAAGCCGATTTGTTCGAAAGCGATTTTTCGCGCGCCACCGTGATTACGATGTTCCTGCTGCCCGACATCAACGTGAAGCTGCGGCCGAAAATTCTCGACCTGAAACCGGGCACCCGCATCGTATCGAATACGTTCACCATGGGCGAGTGGAAAGACGACGAAACGGCGACCGTCGCGGAGAACTCCGGCTGCAGTTACTACTGCACCGCGCATCTGTGGATCGTGCCGGCCAAGGCCGCCGGCAACTGGCAGCTCGCGCAGGGCGAATTGACGCTGAAGCAGGAGTTCCAGATGGTGCAGGGCACGTTGAAGTCAGGCGGCAACGCGGTGGCGGTCACCAATGGCCGCCTGCGCGGCGATATGATCAGCTTCAGCGCCGGCGGCGCCAGTTACACCGGGCGCGTCAATGGCAACGGCATGGAAGGCACCGTTGTCACCGGCGGCACCACGACCCGCTGGGCCGCGACGCGCCGCTGATCCGGCGATGCCGCGCACCGTTCCGATTTTTCAACTACAGGGGAGATTTCGCACCGTGATTGCCATGCAAATTGTGCGCCGTTCGTGGCGCAGTACGGGACTTGCGCTGGCGCTGTCGCTGATCGCGCTCGGCGTCTGCGCCCAGCCGGCGAAAAAAGACTACGAGCCGCAGGTCGGGCAGGAAGGCAAGGACGTGATCTGGGTGCCGACGCCGCAGGGGCTCATCGACAAAATGCTCAGCATGGCGAAAGTAACGCCGGGCGACTATTTGATCGACCTGGGTTCCGGCGACGGGCGCACCGTGATCGCGGCGGCCAGGCGCGGCACGCGGGCGCTCGGCATCGAATACAACCCCGACATGGTTGAACTCTCGACCCGCAGCGCGGAAAAAGCCGGTGTCAGCGACAAAGCCAAATTCGTGAAGGCCGATATCTTCGAGAGCGACTTCTCGCAGGCGACCGTGATCACCATGTACCTCCTGCCCAATCTCAATCTCAAACTGCGTCCGAAGATTCTCAACCTCAAACCCGGCACGCGCATCGTGTCGCATGCATTCACGATGGATGAGTGGACGGCGGACCAGACCGAGTCGTTCGACGGCCGCACCGCCTACCTGTGGATCGTGCCGGCAAAAGCCGAGGGAATCTGGCAACTCGCGCAGGGCCAGCTCACGCTTGCGCAGAATTTCCAGATGGTGATCGGCACCTTCGCTGCCGGCGGCAACACGTTGATGATAACCAACGGCCGGTTGCGCGGCGATCAATTGACCTTCAGCGCGGGCAACAGCGAGTACACCGGCCGCGTCAACGGCAACAGCATCGAAGGTACGGTCAAGGGGGCGAGTTCGGGCACGTGGGGCGCGACGCGCGCGAGCGCCAAGCCCGCTGCGCAGCCGGCCAAATAACAGGTCGCGCGCAGCGCGCGCGATTTTTCGACCCGCGAAGCGCCGGTGCAACGCGGCAATGTCTTCAGGAGTTTCGGTCATGGCCAGACAGCAGGGCGTAGTCGTCATCGGCGGCGGCATCATGGGCGGCGACATCGCCATCATCTTCGCCGCCGGCGGCTGGAACGTGCACGTGATGAGCCCGTCGGAAAAAACGCGCGCCTCACTGCCCGCGCGGCTCACCGCCGGTCTGCAAAAACTCGGCGCACCGGACAGCGCCGCCGCCCGCGTCACGACCTACGCAGACCTCGAAGCCATTCCATGGCAGGCAGTCGATCTTGTCATCGAAGCCGCGACCGAGGACCTTGCGCTCAAGCAAAAGCTTTTTTCCCGGATCGAGACGCTGGCGCGGCCCGAAATTCCACTGGCGAGCAATACGTCGACTTTTCCGATCGGCGATATCGGCCGCCATCTGAAAACGCGTTCGCGGGTGGTGGGTCTGCACTATTTCATGCCGGCGCACCTCGTGCCGCTCGTGGAGATCATCCAGGCTGAATTCACCGACAAGGCGATCGGCGACGCGCTCGAGGCAGGCCAGAAGGAACTCGGCAAAGCGCCGGTGCGCGTCAACAAGGACATTCCCGGCTTTATCGGCAATCGGCTGCAGCACGCGATGATGCGCGAAGCGATGTACCTGGTCGCCGATGGCGTGGTGTCCCCGGAAGGCATTGATACCGCGGTGCGCTACGGTTTCGGTTTCCGCTTTCTCGCCTGCGGCCCGATGATGCAAAAGGAAATGTCGGGCTGGGACACCAATCTTTTTGCCGGCACCTCGCTTTATCCGAGCCTGCACAGCGAGCAGGAACCGCCCCAGTTCCTGAAAGACATGGTCGCCAAAGGCCACATCGGCATGAAGACCAGGCGCGGCATCTGGGAATGGACTGACGAGGGCGTGGCAAAAGAAAAGGCGCGCATCGAGAAGGTGCTGCAGCAGGCGTTCATCATACTGAAAGCCGACGGGAAATAGCGGCCGCTATAAGGCGTGAAGGGTGAAGGGTAAGACACCATGAAACGGAGTCAGCCCGGATCACGGCGCAAGGATCGACGATGAAGACACGGACATGCATGAGGGCGGCGGTGGCGCTTTTCGCGCTGCTCGTGGCGCTGCCGTCGCAGGCGCAGAACTACCCGCAGCGGCCGGTGCGGGTGATCGTGCCGCTCGCTGCCGGCGGCGGCATGGATACCATCACGCGCGGCCTCGCGCAAAGACTCGGCGACGCCCTCGGCCAGAGCTTTGTCGTGGACAACCGGCCCGGCGCGGGAAGCCAGGTCGCCCTCGACATCCTGGCCGCGGCGGCGCCTGACGGCCACACGCTGATGATGATCAGCGCGACCACGGTGGTGCACCCGATCCTCTACAAATCGCGTTTCGACATCCTGCGCGATTTCGCGCCGGTCTCGCAGGTCAGCGCGCAGGGCTATGTGCTCGTTGTGAACCCGGCGATCCCGGCGAAATCGGTCGCGGGGCTGGTGCAGTACATGCGCGCGAATCCCGGCAAGCTGAATTACAGCTCTTCCGGGATCGGCAGCCCGATCCACATGTGCGGCGAACTGTTCCAGATCGCGACCGGCACCCGCATGACCCACATCCCGTTCAAGGGCATGGGGGCGGCCTACGCCGACCTTATCAGCGGGCAGGTCGAATTGTCGTTTCCGACCATCATTTCCTCGATCCCCCACATCAACGCCGGGCGCCTGCGCGCGCTGGCGGTAACGACGGCGACGCGGGTGCCGGCGCTGCCGGATATCCCCACCTTCGCCGAGGCGGGCGTGCCGGGCGTCGTCGTGGTCAATTGGTACGGCCTCATCGCGCCGGGCGGCACGCCGAAGACTGTCATCGACCGGCTGGGCGGCGAGACTGTCAAGGCAATGCAATCGCCTGACATGATGAAGCGCCTCGTCGCCGAAGGCTCGACGGCTGTCGGTGGCTCCCCGCAGGAACTTACGGCCCTCATCCGCGCCGAGCACGAGCGGTGGGCGAAAGTGATCAAGCAAGGCGGGATCCGCGGCGAGTAGCTGCGCTGATCAACGCGCAGGACGGGTTGAGGCGTCACGTCCGGTACCCATCATCGGTCATGCCTTACTCCTCGATGGGTATCGCTGCGCTTCACCCATCCTACCGGTTTGTCGACATCTCGATTTCCATCTCGAGCAGCGCGTAGGAGAGGCTCTTGCCGTGCGCGTCCATCGCGAGCGAGGTGGTGACGCCGCCGGCGAGCGACTGCTCGCAGACGAACTGCAGCGCGCCGACATTCGGCACTTCATGGCGCGTGACCTTGCCTTTGATGATATGCGCGAGGTGGCGTTTCACCTTTTGCGCCGTAACCTTCCTGCACAACACCGCGTAGTCTTCATCGCGATAGGCGATCAGCGACAGGATGGAAGTATTGCCCTTGTCGCCGGCGCGGCAGTGCGCGAGGTCATACAGTTTCTTTTTCACGCCGCCACTCCCGCACCGTCACTTCGGTCCTGATTTTTTCGCGCTCGATCAGGCCGGAAACGACCCCGACCTGTTCGTGCACGTACTTGCGCGCGCCGCCGCCGCCGCCCGGCCCGTTCGTCCACAACGCTTCGACCTCCTCGCCGACCAGCGCCGCTTTCTCGCGCGTCGCCGCGCGCGCCGCGACGCGCAAACGAACTTCATACGGACGCGCGGTTTCATCGTACGCCTTGCCGTGCAGCGAAGTGCTGCCGATGTAATCGACGCGCATTTCGCTGAATGCGCCCTTAAGGCGCGTCTGCACGACTTCGCCCGCAAGCCGCGCGCGCTGCAACGCGTTGGCGCCGGCATAGCTGATTTCGCCCTCGCCGACGTAACCCGCGTGGTAGCCGATGCTGACTTTGAGGGTCGGCGGGCGCGGCCGGCCGGTCGCGCCGGACACGGCGATGCGATTCGCACCCGCCTGCCGCAAGCGCACCGTCGTGAAATCCGCGGTGATGTCGGGCGTCACGTAAGCGCGCGGATCGGTCACCTCGTAGAGCAATTGCTCTTTCGCGGTAATCAGATTGATCGCGCCGCCGGTGCCGGCCGGCTTGCCGATGATGCAATTGCCGTCGCCATCGACATCCGCATAAGGAAATCCGATATGCGCGAAATCCGGAATGTCTTTCCGGCCGGGATCGGCGCAGTAGCCGCCGGTAATCTGGCCCGCGCATTCGAGCAGATGGCCCATCACGGTGCCGCGCGCCATGCGCTCCAGATCGTCAGGCTGCCAGCCATATTCGTAGGCGGCGGGCGCCAGGAACAGCGATGGGTCGGCGACGCGGCCGGTAATGACGATGTCGGCGCCGGTCGCGAGCGCCGGCAACAATGCATCGACACCCAGATACGCGTTCGCCGATACCAGCCATTTGTAAGTGGCGAGCGGCGCGCCGGTTTCAAGCACGCGATCGGCGGGCCGCATCAGCTTCAACACATCGTCGCCGGTCACCGCGGCGACTTTGATGGCGAGCTTGCGGCGCTTGGCGATTTCGACAATCAGGTCCGCCGCCGCGACCGGGTTCGCCGCGCCCATGTTCGTGATCAGGCGCACGCCCTTTTGTTTGATCACGGGCAGCAGGAGTTCCATGCGGCGCGCCAGCAACACGTCGTAGCCTTCCGCCGGCTCCTTCAACTTGCGCAACTGGGCAAGCGCGATCGTGCGCTCGGCGAGGCATTCGAGCCCGAGGTACTGCAATGCGCCGCGCTCGGCCAATATCACCGCCGGTTCGAGACGGTCGCCGGCAAATCCGGCGCCGGAGCCGATGCGCAACGCGCCGTTTTTCCTGCGCGCCATCAGTTGTGCACTTCGGAAATGAACATGTCCTGCCACGTGTTCGATTTATTCCTGATTATGCCACTACACCCGCGGCAGCCGGCAGCACGCCATCTTCACGAGCGGTGGTGGTGCGGCAACCGTGCGACCACCTGGTATTGTGGAAGCGGCGCGGCATCTGGCAACACCTGCCCGGTCACCGTCTGTACACCCGCTTGCAGCCGGCGCGTTACTGCCCCTATACTGTATATAATTACAGTATCGTTCCGCGGCCCGCGGAGCGCAACACGCGAAGGACATAACCCCAGGAGACCTGCATGGAAAAAGCAGCCGCACTGAAAATCATCCAGCAACTCGCCGATGGCGTCGATCCGCAGACCGGCCAGGCGTTCCGCGCCGACAGTCCGTATCAGCACCCGGACACCGTGCGCGCGCTGTTCGTGGCGCTGCACGCGCTCGAGGCGCCGCCCGCGCCCAAACAGCGCGCCGCCGCGACGGGCGAGAACGCGCCGTCAAACTCCGGCAAGCCGTGGTCGGACGACGAAGACAAGGCGCTCGCCGCCGCCTTCGACGCGGGCAAAAAAATTCCGGAGCTGGC
>JAYWDM010000570.1:0-3384 GCA_043779885.1 Betaproteobacteria bacterium
TGGGTTTCTATTCGCGCGCAATTAAACCCATCCCCCTCCTAACCTCCCCCTTGAAGGGGGAGGAATTCCGCCAGCATTGCGCAGCCGTTATAAGTGCCGGATACAGCGAAGCACTACACTAGATAATTCCCCGGACGTGATCGCCGCGGCACGGTAGCCGCCGCTGCGCATCGTTGCTTCGACTTCAGCCGGGCGGCTCGAGGCCATTCGCCTTCATCAGCCGCGCTGCAGCGGGCGAAGCGAAATACCTGAGCAGCGCCCTGGCGGCGTCGGCTTGTCTGGCGCCGGCGCCGACGGCAGAGGAAAAGTTGGTGTAATTCTGAATTTCAGGCGGCAGTGGGCCCGCCAGTTCCGCGCCCGTCTGGTGCAGGATTTCGCTCATCTGCGTCACCCCGAGTTCGACCTCGCCGCGGGCGACCGCCTCGGCGCCGCGGGCGTTCGTGTATTTGGCTTGCATGCTGTCGGCGATGCCGAGGCGCTGAAACAAGACTTTGAGATAGGTACCGGTCAGGCCATCCACCAGATACGCGATTGATTTCGCGTCGAGGAGCGTGCGCTTGAATGCCTCCGTCGTGCCGATGTCGGGCTTGGTCGCGCCCTTGCGGATCGCCACACCCAGGCCCGAGCGCGCAACGACGGCACGCGTCGCGGCGACAAGCTTGCCCTGTTTGACGAGGTCGTCGATCGCCGCGTCGCCGAGGATCGTCAAATCGAAGGCCTCGCCTTTCTCGATGCGGGCCTTCAACGGATTGGTCGACCCGTAGGTGATCGCGAGCTTGTGCCCGGTCGCCTGTTCGAATTGCGGCGCAAGTTCTTCCATCACCGTTTTCAAGGCGTTGGAGATCAGCAGCGTGACTTCCGCGGCCTCTGCGGCGACCGACGCCGACATTATGGCCAACGCGAGTGCAGCGGCCTTGACGGCATTAAGGTTCATGACGAATGCTCCCGATGCGTTTGAATATTGAGGTCGGCATTACTTTACCGCGGCGCGCCGCGGTTACGCTATTCAATTTGCGTTTTTTGGGCGTCAGGCCGGGCAGCGCAGCTTCGACTCGCGATCAGGCGGGCGTTCGGGTGTAACGGCGCGGCTGCCGTCACGTGCCGCGGCGGCATTGAAAGTAAACCGCGATATAGTGTCTGCCAGTCCTGTCAAACTCTCCGCAGAGCGGCCATGATTTTCCCGAGATCCAAAGCCCGGACGCTACAGGCGCAAGGACTGCTATGCACGGCGTTGTGCTTCGCCGCGTCGACGGCCTGTGCCGCCGATGCTTATCCCGTCAAGCCGGTACGCCTGCTCGTTCCCACATTGCCGGGCGGTGGCGGCGACATTACGGCGCGCGAAATTGCGCCGCGGCTCAGCGATATTTGGGGACAGCAGGTCGTTGTCGACAACCGGGCCGGCTCCGGCGGCACACTGGGCATGGGAATCGCTGCGCGCATGCCCGCCGATGGATACACGCTGGTAATGGGCGCCTCTTCCTATGTGGTCGTGGCGCCCGCGGTTTACCCGAAGCTCGCGTACGATACGGTCAGGGATTTCGCGCCCGTCACGCAAATCCTGTACGCACCGCTCCTGCTGGTGGCGCACCCGTCCCTTCCCGCCAGGGACGTAAGAGAGCTCATTGGTCTCGCGCGAATCCAGCCGGACGCTATCAGTTACGCCACTCCCGGCAATGGCTCCGTTGCGCACCTCGCCATGGAAATGTTCAAAAGCAGTTCGCATACGCGCGTTCTGCATGTGCCCTACCGCGGCGCCGCGCAGGCGCTGACCGATGTTATCGCCGGCCAGGTCTCGGTGTTCATGTCGACGATTCCGGCCGCCCTGCCGTTCGCGAAATCCGGCCGACTCAAGATGATGGCGACCACCGGACTCGCGCGCTCGCGCATCCTGCCGCAGGTGCCCACCGTGTCGGAGTCCGGTCTCAAGGATTTTGAAGTCACCACCTGGTACGGAATTCTGGTGCCTGCCGGCACTCCCGACGCGCTCATCGACCGGCTTAACGCCGATATCACGCGGGTAATACGCCAGCCCGGCGCGCAGGCGCGTATCGCCAGCGAGGGCGGCGACATCGTCGCCAGTTCGCCGGCCCGGTTCGGCGAATTTATCGGGCACGAACTCGCCAAATGGGCGCGCGCCGCAAAACAATCAGGCGCCACCATCGATTAACTTCGCCGATTCCGCGTGGCAACTTCGTTTTTGCGGAACTGCGGACCGAACGAATTCATCTAAAGCGCGAACGGCTTGCCGTTGACCTCGATCGTACTGTTGAGCGGCACCTTCTGTTCGATCAGCCCTTCGGCAAAACAGCCGGCCTTGGCGTTCCTGATCAGATGCGCCACCTTGTCTGCCGGCGCGTCGGTTTCCATCGACAGGTGGGTGTCCACGCCGTCCCAGCGATTGTATACGGTACCTTTGAGCACCGACCCGCCGAGAAATTTGCGAAAGCGCACTTTCGCGCTGGCGTTCTTCACCGTCAACTTCATCATGTGCGCGTACCGCGCAACCTGGGTCAGCAGTCAGAACCCCACGCCCATGGCCATGTAAGTCATGGGCGACGGAAACAAGTCATCGCCGCCAATGCGCTGCGCTTCATCCGAAAACACTTCGAAGTGCCCGAACGTGCCGCGCTTGAGCTGGCCTTTGCCGATGACGACTTCCGTATACACCTCGTTGTCGGTGGTCACGCCCTGCGCGGGCAACTCCGGTTTATCGATGATGCGATTGCCGACCTCGGCAGGCAGATTGTTCCCGTCCACGGGCTTTTCCATTTGCGGATCTCCTCGGATGAATGCAACGAGTCGGAACATAGCGTCAAACCAGCGGCAAGTCCACCCGGGCGCTGCCCCTTTGAGTTACGCCTCACCGGTGCGGCGGCCCGCTGCCTGCCATGGGTTCGCGCAAACGAATGCGGCGAACGTGCTCATGAACCTGCGAGGATGAGTGCGCATCGCTTCATCCGGGATATCAACGTCCGCGCCGGGCCTTGCTGATGATCTCTTCGCGCACATCGGTAATTTCACGTGCACGCGACGCGCCGGCGCCGTTGCAATGCCCCGTTCGCGGACAATCCGCGCTGCGCGGACATATGACGCGTGCGGGCCCCGCTAACGCGTCCTCGACCCAGGCGATGTTCAGTACGCGGGCCGCGCCACTGATCGCCGCGACGGCGGCCTTCGGGATTCTTGCTTCGCCATGGTGATGCAGGCATGCATCGGTGATGCTCGCGACGATATCTTCCGCGTCGGCGCTGTGTGTGCGCAATGCCGGCACCAGATCGATACCGACCGACAGCACGTGGGGATTGCCGGCCATGTCGTTGGTGCGCCGCGAGTGACAGCAGTACAGCAGGGATTGCCCGCCGTAGCGCATCACCGAGATCTGCG
>JAYWDM010000571.1:0-9569 GCA_043779885.1 Betaproteobacteria bacterium
TCAAGGCTGACCTGGCGCGTGGCCTGGCTTAGCCCACGGTTCCAGCCGCCGCCGGGCGCGGGAGCGCGGTCGAAGCCATCATCGACTCCACATCCCCGATGGCGTATATCGCGATCGGCTCGGCGCGGTTTCTGACCGTCAGTTCGTGGCGCGGATAAGCCGCTACATCAATATCCGCGCGCCGCGCCGCGGATTCGGAGACGATCAACTGGCATTGATACTGTTTGGTGAGGTCCTGCAGGCGGCTCGCGACGTGCACGGTGTCGCCGACCGCGGTCAGATACATGGCGACGCCGCTGCCCATACGGCCGACCACCGCATGGCCGGTGTGTATGCCGATTCCCATGCGCAATGGTTCGGTCAGCTCTTCCGCGAGGCTCGCGCTCATCCGGCCAAGGCTGCGCACCATCGCCGCGGCGGCGGTGACCGCTTCGCGGCTGCCTTGCTCCGCGCCCGACTCGATGCCGAACAGGGCCATGACGCCATCACCGGTGAACTGGTTGGGAATGCCTCCGGCGGCCTCTACCGCATGGCTCATCGTCTCGAAATAGCGGTTGAGGAAGAACACCACGTCGTAGGGCAGCTTGCGTTCGGAAAAGCGCGTAAAACCGCGCAGGTCAGCAAACAACACGCAGATTTCCAGTTCCTGTCCCGCGATATAAGCAGGGCGTGCATAGCCGTCGCGCGCCGTCGCGGTCATGGGCAGGAGCGGGATCACCGACAAGTCGCTGGTTGGCCGCAGTTGGCAGGCGAGACGCATGTTGGGCGCGGCGCCGACGCTTTTCAGCACGGCCAGTTCTTCGGCGCTGGCCGCCGGCAATGACTCCAATCCCCTCACGACGCGGACCCGGCAAGTCGAGCAGCGTCCGCGGCCGCCGCATACCGAGGCGTGCGGGATGTGTCCGAGCCGGCTCGTCTCCAGCACCGAGTAGCCGACCGGCACGACCATGGTGTGGCCGCCGGGATAGCGAATGCGCACCGCGCTGCGGCGCTGTTCGTAGACCAGGCGCAGCAGCCGCGCCAGCAGCGCAAGCACGACGCTTGCGGCGAATATCGCGAGAACAATTTGCCCGGCAAACTCGAGCTCGGCGCGTTGCTCGGGGTTGGGTGGATGCGACGCGGCAACGGCCTGCGCCATCCAGCCAGGCTGCGCCGCGAGGCGCAGCACCTCGCGCCCGCCGTCGGCAAAGCCGAGCAGCGCGAGCACCGGAACCAGCACTGCCACGACGGCGAGCCATGGCGCGTGGCGAGGGAACCATGGCTTCAACCGCAGCCAATGGTAGAGGCCGATGCAGCCGTGAGACCACGCGATCACGAGCAGCAACGCCTGGCGCGCCCCGAGGTCGACGCGCAGCTTCCAGAACGTCAGCAGGAGCGGTGTGTAGGAATCGTCGAAACCGAACCATTCAAATGCGAGCCGCGCGCCGATCGCGTGCATGGTCAACAGCGGCGGGATGGCGAGCCCGAGCACAAGCTGCAGCGCTTCCGACGCCGGCATGTTCAGGCTGCGGCGAAGAAACAGCGCCCACAGCGCCAGGCCGAAGTGCGTCAGCAGCGAGCCGTACAGCAAAATAGTGCCGACCGGATTGCGCCACAACCACAGGAACCATACGCTGCCCGCATCCATCGCCGCGATCGACACCAGCCCCAGCGCGTGATTGGCGAGGTGGGTAAATACGTAAGCGAACAGTACCAAGCCGGTGGCGAGCCGCACGCGGCGTACCATCGCGGCGGGCGAGCGCGCGGGATTCGGTACGCTGTTCATGGCGGGCTATTGCTGTTGCCGCGTCATCATGGAGTAGGTCCGCGCGTGCCACCGAGCGCGGGAAATTCGTCCTGATCAGAGCCGGGCTTTCCGCGCAGAATTACCAGCCGCCGTTTCATGCCGTCGATCTCGACCACCTGGCTTGCAATGATCTCCTCGGCGAGTTTGCGGGTGAGCGGATCGCGGCCATGGATCAGTACCAGTCGCGCCATCTCCACGGCGCCTTCGTGATGCTGAATCATCATGGCGAGAAAATCGGCGTCCGCATTGCCGGAGTAACCCGGCGTGTGCATGTCGCGCATCATCTTGTCCATGCCGACATCCATACCGAACACAAAACGCGCGAACGTTGCGCCGTAGCGCGCTGACGGGTCTGCGCCCATGCCGTGGTGTTGGTGCTGCGCAAACACCGATCCCCACATGAGTCCCAGCGAAAACAGAAACCATCGCATGACCGTGCCTCCTATGCCGTCGGGCCTTTGTAACCCGGCCGCAAGTAGACCAGGTTTATGCTCTTCTTGTTGCGCAGTTCGCCCGACGGCAGTTTCAGCGCGCCGAGCGGGATTTGTGCCAGGAATTTTGGATCCATGGGATCGGTCACGTCGAACGCCGTGCAGCAGGTTTGCCCGGCGTTGGGCGTACCCGGCAATTCGTCTTGCTCGTGTGCGATGTATAGCAGGTCGTTTGCCGGATTGGTCCAGATGCCGTGTGCCTCGCGCGCGCGGGAGAAGAACGTGTCTACGACTTTGCGCGTACCGGGCGCGGCACTACGGTCGATGATTGCAATCTGGCTCGCAGCCGCGCCGCCCGGACCGTTATCGTCCACCCGCGCAAGGCTCGCGTACATCACTTTGCCCTTGCGATTCTCGACAAACTCCACGTGGTTGGGGCGCGCCAGATTGCCGAGCGACACGGCATCAAGCAAACCGAAGGGCTCGGTCGTCGAGCGCGCTGACACCGCGTCAGCGAGCTTGTGCGACATCCATATCTCCCGGCCGTCCGGCGAGGTTTTGAGAAAAGGCGTGAATGCCGGCTTGTCCTGCGCGGCGATGTCGAGCGTCGTCAATCGTTCCGGTCGCGAATAGCCATTGGCATCCGGATTGACGCGGAACACATCGACTTTCGATACCTTCTGGCTGGCGACAAACGCGAGCGTCCCCCTGGCGTCGAACCAGACCTGCGCAGGTCCATTGATGGTGTTGATGTAGCGAAGAATCGCGCCCGACTCGACGCCCCCGGCCTGGCGCAGGGCACGCTCCACATCGAGGATGACGATGCGATCCTCCCCGCGCAGCGTCACCCACAATTCCTTGCCGTTACGCGTGAAGGTCGGCTCGTGTGGCTCGCGGCCGATGAGAATCCCGCTCGAAAGCCGCTCGGCGTTGGTATTCGGCCCGGACAGCGGGTTGGGCGTATTGCCCACCACTATCTTATTGCTGGCGTCGATGAGGTAGATGTTGCTGGAGCCGCGACCGCTGGTCGCGAGCAATCTGCCATCCGGCGAGGGCACTGCGCCATGCGCGTCGATACAGCCGTGATAGAGCGGTTTGTGAATCATCGCCGCATGTGTCGGCATTAGCCCGGCAGTTACCAGCCGGAATGGCGGACGCGCGTCCTCGTCAAAGCTGGTCAGATTGATGGTGGTCTCGACCGTATTGCCGCGGGGGTCGATCACCGCGATCGTGTTGGAGTCCTCGTTGGTGATATACACGCGGTCGCCGGGTTCGATGCTTGCGCCGCTTTGAGCGAACGCCTGTACCGTATGGAATGCGCCGGCCGTGCTCGCGGCTGCCGCGAGCTTCAAAAAATCGCGTCTGGTTTCGTTCATGGGTTACCTCCGGTAAACATGCGCAAACGCGCGATGACTCTGACTTATTCCACAACACGGCAAATACCTCCCCAACCGCTCCGGCCAGCGGACAAGCTTCCGTTATGCTTGACTCGGATAACGGAATCTACTTTGCGCGAAGCAGGGTGGAGAGCCACTAACCCGCAGCGAGTTTTATGACGCGACATCCCGCCGCATCGCAATGTAGATAGCTGCCGCTCGTGTACCAGTCGGCGAGCACCCAGCGCTCGCAACGATGGCCGTCGACGATATGCCGGTGCAGCGCCGGCCGGTGAGTATGTCCGTGGATCAGGCGCGGATAGTTGTGCTCGCGCAAGATGGACTCGACCGTGGCGGGTGTCACGTCCATGATGGCCTCGGACTTGAGCTGTTTTTTCTCGACATTTTCCGCGCGCAGGCCGGTGATAATCTGTTTGCGCTGGACGAGCGACTGCGCGAGAAATTGTTTTTGATAGGCTGGATTGCGCACTTTGGCGCGGAATTCCTGATAGCCCGCATCGTCGGTGCACAAAGTGTCGCCGTGCATCAACAGCGTGCGTATTCCATAGAGGTCGATCAGCGTCGGGTCGGGCAGCAGCGCGGCATGACACGCTGCGCCGAACCGTTCGCCGATCAGGAAATCGCGGTTGCCGTGCATCAGGTACAGCGCAACCCCGCCGTCGTTGAGCGCGCGTAGCAGCGCCAAAACGGAGGCATTGAATGGATCGTCATCGTCGTCGCCTGCCCAGTATTCGAACAGGTCGCCGAGAATATAGAGCGCTTCAGCCTGCGCGGCGGGACCGCGCAGGAAATCAAAGAACGTCTGGTTGATCGCGGGACGGGCGGGGCAGAGGTGCAGGTCGGAGACAAAAATTCTGTGCATTTTTGGTAAAGGGTGAAGGGTGAAGGGTGAAGCGAGTAAGCTTTAAACCCCCTCACCCCTCACGCCTCACGAACTTAAACCACTTCCGCTTTTTCGATGATGACGTCATCGACCGGCACGTTCTGGTGCCCGCCGCGGTTGGCGGTTTTGACCCCCTTGATCCTGTCGATGACGTCGGTGCCTTCGGTTACCTTGCCGAATACGCAATAGCCCCAGCCCTGCGCGTTGGGCGCGGTATGGTTGAGAAAATCGTTGTCGGCAATGTTGATGAAAAACTGCGCGGTCGCGGAATGCGGATCGGATGTGCGTGCCATCGCAACTGTGTATTTGTCGTTCTTGAGCTGATTGTCAGCCTCGTTTTTGACCTGCTCGCCGGTCGGCTTTTGCTTCATGCCGGGCTCGAAACCGCCGCCCTGGATCATGAAACCGTCGATCACGCGATGAAACACCGTGTTGTCGAAATGCCCGCTTTTGACGTAGCCCAGAAAATTCTCGACCGTCGCCGGCGCTTTGGCGGCGTCGAGTTCGAGCGTGATGACGCCATGATTCGTGTGCAGTCTGACCATGTCGCTTCCTCTATTTTGCAACGGGTTTGTCGGGAGACGCCAGTTTCGCGTCTTCAATCACGACGGGCTTGCGCGGCACGTCGGAATGAGGGCCATTGGAACCCGTTTCAACGGCGGCGATCTTGTTGACAACATCCATGCCCTTGACCACCTTGCCGAAAACGGTATAGCCCCAGCCCTGGGGGGTGGGGGCCGTGTGATTGAGAAAATCGTTGTTCTTGTGGTTGATGAAAAACTGCGCGGTCGCCGAATGCGGGTCGGACGTGCGCGCCATGGCGATCGTGCCGATGTCGTTTTTCAGGCCGTTGTTCGCCTCGTTCTGCACCGGCGGACGGGTCTTTTTCTGCGCGAAGTCGGCGGTAAAGCCGCCGCCCTGGACCATGAAGCCATTGATCACGCGGTGAAAGATCGTGCCCTTGAAATGACCGTCCTTCACGTATTGGAGGAAGTTCTCGACCGTCTTGGGCGCTTTATCGGGGTAGAGTTCCAGCGTGATCACTCCCATGCTGGTTTTTAGCTCGACTTCGGGATTGGCCGCAAGCGCATTGGCGCAAAACAGCAAAGCGGCGAAGGGTAATAGGATAGTTTTCATATTCCTTGCTTTGTGAGGTTGTTTAAGAAAATCGATGCGCTTCAGGGCTTGCCGGGTCGTGGATCCCGCGTCCTGCATCCAGTTGTTCAGGCGCCGCCTTCGTAAAGAATGCGCCAGCCGCCTTTTTCATTGATCCAGTACTGGCGCTTTTTCATCTGGTTCGACAGATTGCTGCTCGAATAGTCCTGATCAAAGCTGACTACCGCAAGATCGTCGCGGCCCGGATAGAGGAATGCGCTGACGTGATCGAGTTTGACCTTGACGTAAGTCTTGGCGGCATTGACCTGCCGTTTCTGCTGCGACCAGGCGGCGAGGTCCTGCGCTCCGCTCGAAAACCCGGGCGCGTAATGTTTCAGGTAGGTGTCCGTGTCGAGGCTTTCCCAGTCACGGCGCCAGCTTTCGACGCTCGCCAGCAACTTTTTCCGCACCTCGTCGAGGGCCTCCGGCTTGATCCATTCGATGCCGTTGGCAATGATGACCGGCGTGACGCCGATGCGCAGGTTCTTGCCGATCGTTTCGAGATTCTGATTGGTGAGCACCACGCAGCCGTCGCTCGCGCGCGGCGGACGGCTGTAGGTGTCCAGCGGCACGCCATGCAGCCAGATGCCGTTGCCGTCGCGGCCTTCGCGGCGGTCGAGTTCGTTCGGATAGCTGATCGGGAACGCGCCGACGCCGTAGAGCGCGGCAAGCTTTTCACGCGGCAGATTGTCCGTCACGTGATAGACGCCGAGCGGCGTTTTCTTGTCGCCCTTTTTCATTTTATCGGCGCCGTTCTTGCCGCTGCTCACGTAATAGTCCGCGAGATAGCGCGGCACGCCATTGTTGTTCTCGAACACGTAGAGCGTTGATTGGCGCGTGTCGACGATCAGCACGTGCTTTTGCTCGGCGTTCAACTGCAGCAGGTATTTGGGCACGCGGTCGGACGGCCGCTCGAACTGATGGCGGGCAAGACGCACGCGCGCTTCGTCGCGCAGTTCCTCGATGCGATCGGCGGGCGCGTTCGGCGCGGCGCCGAGTTCGCGCAGCGGCCGCGAGCGGGCGAGCAGCAGGTCCCCTTTGATCAGATGCGCCAGCCGGAAATTCGGATAGTGCTGGATGACCTTCTCGACTTCGGCCAGCGCGGGCTCGAGACGGTTGTTGCGGATCTCGATCAGCGTCCTGACCAGCATCACGTCGGGTTCGATGTGAGCGTCGCTGGTTACGGCCGCCGGTTGTCGCGCGGGTTGCCGGCGGCTCATGGCGGCAGCGTCGCAGATCAGGGTGGCGAGCATCGCAGTGAGTGTTGCGGCGGCGGCCAGCGGCAGCCACGGGCGCGTGGTACAGGCGCAACCGCGATGAATGTCAGATATCAACTGCCGATGCGCTCCTGTTGTATCAGCCAGCGGTCGCTGGTCCTGACCAGTACCAGTGTCTTGGTGCTGGATGCCTTGAGGTTCGAGGAGCGGTAGCTCTGCCGGAACGTGACGGCGGCGTGGGTGCTGTCGGTGAATTTTATTTTCGGCGATTCGACGCGGACTTCGATTTTCCTGGGTTTCGCGATGCGTATCTTGCGTGACGCTTCCCACTCGGCACGCGGCTCGCCGCCCGGCGTCTGGAAATTCGGCGCGTAGAAGCCGAGATAACCCTTGACGTCGTTGTCCGACCACGCCTTGGCCCAGTCGTTGACCGTCTTGATCACTTCGCTGTCGCTATTGACGGCTACAGGCTTCGCCGCTTCGACCGCAACAACCGGCTTGGCGGCGGGAACGGGCGTCGCAACCGGGGGCGCCGGTGTCGCTACAGGCGCTGCTGATTGAGTCGCGACGGGCCTGGTCGTCGCGGCGACCGTCGGCGTCGACGTGCTTGCCGCCGGCCGCGCGCCTGCGCGGGCGCCGCCCGAGAACAATTCCTTGATCATCTCCAGCTTGGTTTGCGCCGCGGAATTGCTTTTGTCCAGCTGCAGTGCTTTGTCGTACGCCTGAGATGCCATCTTGGCGTAGATATCGCCCAGGTTCTCATGTGCGGTTGCATAGCTCGGATGGGTGCGTATCGCCATTTCAAGCGCGCCGCGTGCCCGGTCGTACTGGCCTTGCGACGCGTAGAGCACGGCGAGGTTGTTGTACGGCTCCGGCAATTCCGGATAATCCTCGGTGAGTCCGGTAAAGATCTTGATCGCGTCGGCAGGTTTGCCCTGCTCGGTCAGGATCAGGCCTTTCAGAAAACGGCCGCGCGCGTCCTTGGGATTTCCCTTGAGAAAGTTATCGACGCGCTCCAAAGCCTGTGCTTGCTGGCCGCCACGGAACAGTTTTCCGGCTTCCGCAAATTCGTCGCCTTGTGCGATGGCGTAGGCAGCCAGCAGCAAACCTGCAATCAGCAGCGCGAACCGGTTAACGGTGGGCATGAAGTTCATTATGCTATACTTTTCGCAATTTCAGGAGGTTAGTCCACCAATCCTAGATTTTACCAAGAACCCCGGCTAAATTAAATACGTGTTGTGTGATTAGCCGCCAATAAAGGCTGGCGCCGACCGCCGGAGCGACTAACCCGTCCATCACCGGCAAGGTTTGCGGGCAAAAGGACGCTTTCTAACCCATCGCCAGTTCCCGTCATGCTCAAGCTCTATAACACGCTCATCCGCGATAAACAGGAATTCAAGCCGATAGTGCCCGGCCAGGCGCGGATTTACGTCTGTGGCATGACCGTTTACGACTACTGTCATCTGGGTCACGCGCGGGTCATGGTGGTATTCGACATGGTGACGCGCTGGCTGCGCGCGTCCGGGCTGGCGGTAACCTATGTGCGCAATATCACGGATATCGACGACAAGATCATCAAGCGCGCCGCCGAGAACAATGAGCCCATGGAGGCCCTGACGGCTCGCTTTATCGAGGCCATGAACGAGGATGCGGCCGCGCTGGGCGTCATCAAGCCCGATTTCGAGCCGCGCGCGACCGACTATATCGCGCAGATGCAGGACATCATCCGGCTCCTCGAGCAAAAAGGTCTCGCCTATGTCGCGCCCGACGCCGATGTCAATTTTTCGGTGCGGGATTTTCCCGGCTATGGCAGGCTTTCGGGCAAGTCGCTCGACGACCTCAATGCCGGTGAGCGGGTCGAGATCACGCAGGCCAAGCGCGATCCGCTCGATTTCGTGCTGTGGAAGCATTCCAAGCCCGGTGAGCCCGCGTGGCCGAGCCCGTGGGGCGCGGGCCGTCCCGGCTGGCACATCGAGTGCTCGGCGATGTCGAGCAGCCTGCTCGGCAACCATTTCGACATTCATGGCGGCGGCCAGGACCTGCAGTTTCCGCATCACGAGAACGAGATCGCGCAGTCCGAAGGCGCGCATGAGAGCACGTTCGTCAACTACTGGCTGCACAACGGTTTCGTGCGCGTCGACGAGGAGAAGATGTCGAAATCCCTCGGCAACTTCTTTACGGTGCGCAAGATACTCGCGAAATACGACGCGGAAGTCGTGCGTTTCTTCATCTTGCGGGCCCACTACCGCAGCCCGCTGAATTACTCCGATCACCATCTCGACGACGCACGCCAGTCACTGACACGCCTCTACACCGCTTTGAAGGCGCATGCGGTCGAGGGCGGACCGGTCGATTGGAGCAATCCGGTCGCCGCGCGATTTCGCGCCGCGATGGATGACGACTTCAACACGCCGGAGGCGGTGGCGGTTCTGTTCGAGCTCGCGAATGAGCTTAACCGGCATAACTCGCGCGAGACCGCGGTACTGCTCAAGTCGCTGGCTGCGCTGCTCGGGCTCTTGCAGCGCGAACCGGAAGCTTACCTGCAGGGCCGGCGGGACAATAATGCGCAACCAGCCAGCGGGCAGATAGCGACTACAGGCTTCGCACCAACAGTGTCGATCGGACCTTCTTCAGACAAGATCCAGGGCCTGATCGATGATCGCATCGCCGCGCGCAATGCGAAAAATTTTTCCGAAGCCG
>JAYWDM010000572.1:0-3375 GCA_043779885.1 Betaproteobacteria bacterium
CCCCGCGTTCTCCTGCTGCGCAAGCCTCACGATTTGATCCGAATCGATCGGCCCCGCGCGAACCTCGTTATTGGCTGCATACAGCATCGCTGCAGCCACATCGTCCGCATGGATCGGCCGGTATTTGCGCAACGGCCCCAACAGCAGCGGGGCGATCAACTTACCGACGAAAATGCCCGCCCTTTCTCCTGGCCGTCGTTCGTTACGGTCCCCAAGCAGAATCGACGGCCGCATGAAACTGACCTTTGGCAGCCCGATTGCAGCGACATCACGCTCGGTCCCCCCCTTGACGCGGCTGTAGAAGACTGAGGATTGCGCATCAGCACCGAGCGCCGACCAGACCGGTGGCACCGGCGATCAGCGCGCTCTTGCTCCGGGTGTTGGCCAACGCCAATCAACCCGAACGCTGGCGCACGCCTTGCGTGGCGCGCTGAAACCGCTCCGCGGCCAACTCGCCAAGGGTGTCTTTCTCGTTCCGCGAACGTAGCGCCACGTCGAGAATCCTGAGTCGTTGCAGCGGCTCGGGGTGTCCAGCAAGCGCCGTATCGGCACTATAGCGTTCGCGGCTCGCCGCTTCGAAGCGCTGCATTACCGCCACCAGCCCCCAGGCTTCGTAGCCCGCCCGCCAGGCGAGGATCGCTCCGTCGGTATCGGCCTCGAATTCTTCCGACTTCGACAGCCCGGCTTTCGTTTCCGGCGAGTTCATCCGTTCGATCGAACTCTGCATCACCTTGCCCATTTCCTGAAACAATTCTCGCGATGCCGCACTGGTCTTGCCAATCTGGTCTTCGGCACGCCGTACCGAGACCTCGAGGTCCTTGTTCATGTAGATCCAGCGCAGATGGTGTTTGCGCACCACGTGGGAAATCTCATGGCCGAGAATGCCGGCGAGCTCGGATTCGGATTCGGCCAGCGCGAGCATTCCGCGAGTGATGAACACGTAGCCGCCGGGCACCGCAAACGCATTCGGTGCTTCGCCTTCGATCACCGCGAAGCGCCACGGCAGGTTCGGCCGCTCGGACTGCTGGGTCACCCACACGCCCACCGAGTTGACGTAACGCTGCAACGCCTCGTCCACAACGAGGCGCTGGTTGCTGAGGAATTGCTGGGCCATGCCGAACCCGAGTTCGGCTTCCTCGGCATCGCTCAAGTTCAACTCGGTCTCGAAACGGGAAGGATTTCTGCGCCGGGACTCCCGCTGCTCGCGCTCATTCTTCTCCTGGGCGCGCACGTACTTCGGATCCTTGCGCAACTGCTCTTCCTGTTGCTTGCCCTGCAATGCCATCGCCTCCGCCTGCTTCTTGTAGGCGCGGGCAGCCTCGGTGTCCCGCCCCGCCATCATGTCCTGCGTCCCTTCCATCTGGCTGCGTATCATTTGCAGCGCCTGTTCCATCTGCGCCTCTTGCATCGCCTGCATTTCCCGCGACGATGGGCCGGTGTGGGCCCCGCAGCCGGCGCATAGAAGGAGGAGTCCCAGCGCGGCCTTATTCATCGAAGAACTCTTTTGGGAATCCGCCTTCCGGCATGTACTCGCGCATTTCGATGTAGTCCTGTTGGCGCGGCCGGAGATTGCCGGCGCGCGCGAAGCTGGCGGCGTCCTTCGCGGGCACTCCCAGGCGTCTGAGCTTTTCGCCTTCGGCCTGGTTCGGCGCTCCGACCAGCAGTTCCTCTTCGGAGAAACCACGGATGCCGGTGTCGTTCTTCTTCCCCGGGTTCGCACGCGCGGACGGCGAAGCCGGGGCTTTAGACGCGACCACGCTGAGCCTCAGGTCGGCGAGCCTGACCCAGCCCGTGGTATTTCCGGATTTCGCTTTAGCCCAACTGCCGTCGCGGCCGAGGATTTCGACAGGCTGCCGTTTGGCCAGCTTCGCTACGACTTTGGCTTGCGAACCGGGTTGTTCGAGGAGATCGACGGCCTTCGCCGCGTAGCCGGCGTCGGCGCCCTGGGCAGGCATGCACACAGCTGCAATCAGGAACAGGAGGATGACTCGGCGTCCCATTTGCAGCGCGGATTACTGGATCGCCACGTGCAACTTCTTCGTGTATTGCTGAAAGCGGCTGGCGTTCTGCGGCGCCTTGATTGCATCGAGTGTCGTCAGACCTGGCGCAAGCTGGTCGAGCCGTGCCTGTGGCAACGGGTGAGTCTTGTAGAGCAAGGTCAGGAATGTGTCCTTGGGGTCTGCGCTCGCCAGCGTGGTCAGCACTGCGGGCAATCCGTAGGGATCGTACCCGGCGCGGGTCGCGAGCACGACGCCCATGCGATCGGCTTCGAACTCGTCGGACTTGTCCAGGCCGCGCGCGTACAACTCCTTGGTCGGACCGGCCAGTTTCTTGACGAGCTCGGCATGCTTATCGTCGGTCGCCGCCGCCAGGCCTTCACCAAGGAGATTGACAAATGCGGACTTGCGCAACGCCTTCAAGTGATGTTTCTGGTTCACGTGCGCGACTTCGTGGCCGAGCACGCCGGCCAGCTCGGCTTCGTTGCGCAACTGCTTCATCATGCCCTTGGTAATGATGATGTAGCCGCCGGGCGTGGCAAACGCATTGATGTGGTCCGAATCGTTGATGCCGAAATGCCAGGGTAGATTCGGGCGCTCCGATTGCTGGGCCACCCACAGGCCGACTTCGTTCACATAGTGCTGCAGTTCAGCATCGTCGTACAACGGCCGCGCACCCAGCAGTATTTCCGTCATGCTCTGGCCGATCTGGATTTCCTCGGGCTCCTTGACTTCGCGCAGGTTGCCGACACTTTTCACGACCGAACCAAGGTCTACATTCTTCAGGTCGAACCCGCCGCCGGATTTGCAGCCGCCGAGTAGAGCTGCGGCGATCAATGCGGGTGCCAACAGTCTGAGGGCGCTCATTTCTTCTCCTTGAGCGGCTTGCCGCGTTCGTCGAAGTAGGCGACCTGTCTTGCCGCGAGCTTGCCGCTCTCGGCCAGCTTGGCGGCTTCCGCGGTCGTCGCCGCGAAGCTCTTCATCTTTTCGACTTCCGCCGCATTCGGCTTGGCATTGGCGAGATCTTCCTCGGAGAAACCACGCACGCCGGTGGTGACCGTGGCAGTGGTCGCGGGTCGCGGCCGATTGCCGATGCCGAGCGCAGACAGCAGGCTGCCGCCGCTGCGCGGCTTCTGGTCGAGGCTGCCGAGCCGCACTGACAGCATGCGTATCCAGCCCTGAACTTCGGCGGCCTTAATCTGCATCCAGGCTCCCTGACGCGTCAGGATTTCCACTGTCGTTTTTTCGGGAAGCGTGGCGAGCGTAGTAGCATCGAGGAAAGGCTTGTCCCTCACCTCGGTGGCTTTCAGCGTGTAGCCGGTTTCCGCCGCGTATACCGTCGGAATCAGCAACGCCAGCAAGGCAGTCAGCCGTGCCA
>JAYWDM010000573.1:0-3364 GCA_043779885.1 Betaproteobacteria bacterium
GCGGTGATGACGGATAATGGGCAAGGAATCCCGACTATGCGGGGCAAACTGAAGAACCTGCTCGCCGCTGTTTTGGCGGCGGCCGCGGCGGCGGCCGGCGCGCAAAACTACCCGGCGAAACCGGTGCGCGTCGTGGTGACGTTTCCGCCCGGCTCCGGCGCCGACATCGTCGCGCGCACCATCACGCCCAGACTGGCCGAAGCCTACGGGCAGCAGTTCGTAATCGATAACCGCGCCGGCGCGTCCGGCAATCTCGGCGCGGAGGTCGCCGCACATGCGGCGCCCGACGGCTATACCCTGCTCTTTACGCCGGCTTCGGTTGCGAGCAGCCAGGCGCTCTACCAGAAACTCGGCTACAACCTGCAAAAAGACCTCGACCCGATTACGCTGATAGCCTCGGCGCCATTCGTGCTGGTGGTGCATCCATCGTTGCCGGTGAAAACCGTCAAGGACCTGATCGCATTGGCGAAGGCAAAACCCGGCCAGTTGCTCTATGCATCCACCGGCAACGGCGGCAGCCCGCACCTGGCGACCGAATTATTCAAGATCGAGGCCAGGATCGACATCGTGCATATTCCTTATAAGGGCACGCCGCCCGCTGTCACCGACCTGATCGCGGGCCAGGTCTCGATGATGTTTGCGAACACGCTGTCGGTGCTGCCGTATGTCAATTCCGGCCGCCTGCACGCGCTCGCCATCAGCAGCGCGAAACGCAGCGCCGCGGCGCCCGCGCTGCCCACTATCGCGGAGACGGGAATGCCGGGGTTCGAAGCGAGCACCTGGTTCGGCATGCTCGCGCCGACCGGCACGCCGAAAGACATCGTCGTTCGGCTCAACAGCGAGATCAGGAAAATCGTGCAGGCGAAAAACGTCCACGATGCGCTGATCGCGCAGGGCGCCGATCCGATCGGCAGCACGGCGGAGGAATTCCGCGCCCGGATCACGGCGGATATCGAGAAATGGGCGCGCACCATCAAGGCGGCGGGAGTGCGGGCCGAATGATCGACAGCGATCCCGAGGCCAAATGCCGCGGCCTGACTGACGGTATAATCAGTGCCGCGTAAACGGACGAACTGATCCGGCTGTGCGGGCCGGTCGCCGCACTGCCGCACGCTGGCGCACTCGTGCACGCCGTCACCTCCGCCGTTTAACCTTCGACGCTGAATACTCCCGTGAAAAAGAAAACCCCGCCCGAAATCTCGCCTGTCATGCAGCAATTGAGCGCCTATATAGCGACGGCGCTGCGCAAGCCCCTGCCCAAAGCGGTCGCCGAAAAGACCAAACACCACGTGCTCGACACGTTCGCCGCCATGGTGTCCGGCTCGCGCCTGCTACCGGGCAAACACGCGATTTCCTACATCAAGACGCTGGGCGGCGCGAAGGAGGCGACCGTCATCGGCAGCCGTTTTGTCACCACGGCGATCAACGCCGCGCTCGCCAACGGCATGCTCGGGCATGCCGACGAGACCGACGATTCGCACGCGCCGTCGCTGTGCCATCCCGGCTGCGCGATCGTGCCGGCGGCGCTCGCCATGGCCGAGCGCGAGCGGCGCAATGGGACAGCGCTCCTGCGCGCGGTGGCGCTCGGCTACGACATCGGCTGCCGCGTCAATATGTCGCTGAACGCCTACGAGTTCCGCGAGGACGGCCACTCGACGCACAGCTTCGGCCCGATGTTCGGCGCCGCGGCGGCGACCGGCGCGTTGTGCGGGTTCGATCAGCGGCAGGCGCGGCACCTGCTTTCATACACCGTGCAGCAGGCGTCCGGCGTGTCGTGCTGGATGCGCGACGAGGAACATATCGAGAAGGCGTTCGATTTCGGCGGCATGCCGGCGCGCAACGGCACCGCGGCAGCGAGCATGGTCGCGCACGGCTTTACGGCGGTGGAGGACGTGTTTGCGGGGGAGCGCAATTTTTTCGTCGCCTACGGCCGCGCGCCGAAGCCGGCGGAACTCGTGCGCGAGCTTGGCACGGTCTACGAGATCATGAACACCAACATCAAGCGCTGGTCGGTGGGCTCGCCAATCCAGGCGCCGCTCGATTCGCTGCTCGACCTGATCAAGGAACACCGGATCAAAGCCGATGAGGTCGAGAAACTCGTCGTGCGCGTCTCGCACCAGGGCGCGAACACGGTCAATAACCGTCACATGCCCGATATCTGCATGCAGCATATGTGCGCGGTCATGCTGCTCGACGGCTTCGTCAGTTTCAACTCCGCGCACGACGAGAAGCGCATGCAAGACCGCAAAGTGCTCGAACTCAGGAGCCGGATTGAGCTGCTGGGCGACGATGAACTGACGCGTGTGATGCCGAGCCGGCAGGGCATCGTCGAAATCAAACTGCGCAATGGCCGCGAACTTCGACTGCACACCAAGGCCGTGCGCGGCACCAGCGACAACCCGATGGCGCGCGCCGAAGTCGACGCCAAAAGCTACGATCTCCTGGCGCCCGTGATCGGCAGGACGCGCGCACGCAAACTGTGCGACAGCGTGTGGAACATCGAGAAACTGACCGACGCGCGCAAACTGCGTCCGCTGCTCCAGGCCTGACACCTGTTTAAATCATTTTGGCCGCCGATAAACGCGGATAAACGCAGATAAGATCAAAAGCAAAAAAAGCATGGTCACAGAGGAACAGCAACCCCGATCGACGCAATTGCTTCGTGGTTTTGGCTTTTCTCCGTGTTCTCTGTGGCGTGCCTTTGATTTTCATCCGCGTTTATCCGCGTTTATCTGCGGCTTGATGCTCCTTTCGGGATGTGACGCACACGCGCAACCCTACCCGCATAAGCCCATCCGCATGATCGTCATTTCAGCACCCGGCGGCAGCACCGACATTCTGTCGCGCGGGTTGGGACGGGCGCTGACCGAAAGCCTGGGCCAGACCCTCGTGCTCGACAACAAGCCCGGCGGCGGCGGCATCATCGCCAGCGAAACGCTCGCCAAGGCGCCGCCCGACGGCTATACGATCCTGATGTCCAACACCAGTCACACGGTGCTGCCGAGTCTGCACGCGAAACTGCCGTACGACCCGATCAGGGATTTCGCGCCGGTGAGCCTCGTCGCGCTCACGCACAGCCTCCTGCTCGTCAATCCTGCTGTGCCGGTCAAGACCGTTAAAGAGTTGATCGATCTCGCCCGAGCGCAGCCGGGCAAACTCAATTACGCTTCGGGGACTACCGGTGCATCCGCGCATTTCGGCGCCGAATTATTCAAGCTGATGGCCAAAGTCAACATCGTGCAGGTGCCGTACAAAGGAACCGCGGGCCAGCTCACCGCGCTGATAGCGGGCGAAGTGCAGATGAGCTTCGTGACCATGCCCTCGGCGCTGCCGCACATCACCGCCGGCCGTTTGCGCGTGCTGG
>JAYWDM010000574.1:0-3363 GCA_043779885.1 Betaproteobacteria bacterium
CTGCAAGAACCTCGGTGATTTCAACGCGCCGGCCTTCGCGCGCCGATTGAATGCCCGCCAGCAGCACTGCGAGCGAGCGCGTCGATCTGGCACCGTCCATTTCCGGCTGCGCACGCCCGCGCACGGCGGCGGCGAATTCGTCGAGCTCGTCGACGATGGCGTCGTTCTTGATGCAGGCCACCGGCTCGGCGCGGTCGCTGCCGCGCTTGAGGAAACGCAGGCCGGTGTGCATGTCGTAATAGGCGCTGGCTTGCTTGCCGTAGATGTTCATCAGGTAATACTCGGAGGCCGAGGCGTAGCTCGCGTTGAGCGTGGAGAGCGCGCCGTTCTCGTGTTCGAGGATGAGGCTCGCCACGTCGGGATTGTCTCCCGGCAGCACGAGCTGGGCGAAGCGGCCGTTGACGGCCTTCGCCGGCCCCATCAGGTATTCGAGCACGTCGGCGTAGTGGATGCCGATCTGCAGCATGACGCCGCCGGGCATGCCTTCTGCGGTGTAGCGCCAGGAGGTCAAATCAATTTTGCCGAGACGGTCGCGGCTGATGTTGGCTTCGGCATTGACCAGCTTGCCAAAAACGCCAGCGTCGATCTGGTTCTTGATCCAGCGGAAATGGCTTTCGCGGCGGCGCTGGTAGCCGAGCGCCAGCACGACGCCGGCCTTGGTGCAGGCGGCGGTGATGGCATTGCCGTCGGCAATGGTGTTGGCGATCGGCTTGTCGAGGAAAACATGCTTTTTCGCGGCAGCGGCAGCGCGCGTGGTCTCCAGATGCACGTTGTTCGGCGTGGTGTTGATGATCGCTTCGATCTTCGGATCGGTAAGCATCGCGTCGTAGCTGGCGGCGGTCGCGCAATCGTATTTCTTCGCGAACGCCCGTTTCTTTGCATCGGACCGCGTGAAACATGAAACGATTTTCAGTTTGCCGGATTTGACGATGGCGTCAGCGAGCACATCCGACCACCAACCCATACCAAGACAGCCGACTCTGACAGGTTCAATAGACATGTGAATTTTCAGTTCTGTCTTTGCGATGAGAAAAACTTTCCGTTATCTTCGATCCCTCTCCTGGCGGGCATAGGTATCTACACATTTCGACTCCCTCCCTTGCACGTAGTGCGGGGGAGGGTTGGGGAGGGGCAAAATCGGTCTCGCCCCCATCCTAACCTTCCCCCGCTCGCGGGGGAAGGAACCGAAATTCGATCCAGATGTGTAGATACCTATGCCTGGCGGGAGAGGGAAGAAACCGCGCGGACAGATGTACGCGTGCGCAAAAGCCCGTCTCCCTCTGGGAGAAGGGTGGGATGAGGGCGCGATTTTGAAAGTTATATTGGCGCGAAGCGAATCTTGTAACACTGCGGGACAATTACTTTGGATCGATTTTCCATTGCGCGCCGATCGCCTCGACGGCTTCGCGCGCCACGCGGTCGTCGAATGACCAGTCGCCGCCGCTCACACCGATGCCGCCGATGCATTCGCCGCCGGCGATGATCGGGTAACCGCCTTCCATCGCCGTCCAGCGTTCCGGGCCGGCGGCGAGGGCAAGACCGATGGCGTGCGCGGTGTCGAGGTCCTGGCCGGCTGCGCCCTTGGTGGTGGTCGGGCGCTTGTTGGAAGCCGCGCACACCGCCTTGGTGGTCGATGAATGCACGGTGTGAAAACGCCCGCCGTCCATGCGTTCGAGCATGATGAGATGGCCGCCGCCGTCGGCGATCGCCACTGCAATGGCGACGCCGGCTTGGTCGGCGGCCGCGGTTGCGGTGTCCATCATTTTGCGCGCGCCTGCGCGGGTCAGGCGCTTGCTGTCAGCTACGTACATTTTTTCCTCCGGTGAGGACGCCATCTTAGCGGCTTTGCCGGTGACCTGCATCAGCGTTGAAATAATCGCCGGACTGAGAGGAAATCCCGTGCGTCCACTTGAAGGCATCACCGCCGTTTCTCGTGAACGGGCGGTGGCCGCACCTTCTGCATGCGGCAGTTCGCCGACCTCGGCGCGCGCGTGATCAAGATCGAGCGGCCCGGCGTCGGCGATTTCGCGCGCGACTGCGACCAGACGGTGGAGGGGCTGTCGGCTTATTTCGTCTGCCTCAATCGTTCAAAAGAAAGCCTCACGCTCGACGTCAAGCATCCGCAGGCGAAAGACATACTCGAGCGGCTGGTCGCCGGCGCCGACCTCTTCATCCGGAACCTCGCGCCGGGCGCGGCGGCGCGGCTCGGGTTGGCGGCATTGACGCGATGGTTTCCGTGATCCGGGTAATCGCCGGGTCCGAGCGCCATCCAAAAGCGCCTCTGCAAAAGCGCTGGGCGAATGACCAGGAATGTTTCTCCGCGGCCTTACTCATCGCGCTCACGTGGGGAGTCCAGGACCTCCAGTTCCAGCGTTTCGCCGTTGAAGACGCTGGAATCGACCACCCGATGCAGCAGGCCGTAGGCGACGCGCCACTGTTGATGTCCGCAATGCAGCGTGACTGTCTTGTCGTTGAGCCGCACAATCCGGCCGCTACGCTGCTGATGATTGCGATCGAGGAAGCCAACATCGTCACCGACGGCGACCTCATTGCGACCCAGGCCCTGTTTCGGCTTTTCCCGGATCTCCACGTCGGCGCCGTCAAGGTTGACGGCCGCGTATGAAATCAACCAGCGCTTCTGGGTAGCCAAATTGAGGACAACCGCGTGCTTGCGCCGCAGGTCAACGACCTGCGCGGAATGGGCGCGATTCGCCTGGGGATCGAAATATTCGATGGTCTGCCCGATGCGAAGCCGGGACCTCGCGACGTCCATCCACCCCGGTTGGCCAAGCACGCGATCGATGGCAGCGCGCAGGCGGTACAGATCAAAGGCGGAAGCCTTGTTGAGGGTGGCGATTGTCTCGGAGAAATTCATGGTCATGTCGCCGTCGCGGATTATCAGAAACCAATAGCATAAGGTATCTGGCAAAACCAGGGAATCCACCGAGTAGCCTCGCCTTCGTTCTCTTCAAGCCGCTCCGAAAAATCGCTGCCAGTTCCACGACAAGCGCGTTTTGGTCGACGCCAGGAAACCTCCCTCAACACGACGTGGATTTGCCGCACCTGGGTACTACATATGGCCTGGATACCGGCTTAATCGCGGCGCGTTAACCCACTCAGGGAGTTTCTGTGAGGGAAACGTCATGTCGATTACGGATAGACGGGGACACGACAGGCCGCAAGAAAAGATGCTGGCGAATGGACGCGCTGCACTGCCCGATAACAAATTACTGACACTCGTTCCGCGCACACTGGCCGTGCAATTGCAGGCGGTAATGTAAGAGATCGCTGTCGGTAAGCGCGCATCATGGGACAAGCGCTGCAGTCAGCGCCGGCCGGCCACCACGCTGCCTTTTCCTACGA
>JAYWDM010000575.1:0-9504 GCA_043779885.1 Betaproteobacteria bacterium
CAGCGCATGCTCGATTCGGCGCGCATTCAGCACGAGCAGGCGGTGGCCAAGGCGCAGGCGGAAATGATGGCGCGCGTGCGCGCCGAGCAAAATGCGCTCGCCGAAAAAAATGCGCGCGCGGCCGCGGAAGACCGCGCCAAGCAGGAAGCGGTAAACCGCGTGATGCGCGAACACCAGATGCGCCAGAACGCCGAGCTGGAAATTTCGGCCAAGGTCGAGGCCGAACTCAGGGCGCGGGCGCAAGCCGAACTCGAAGCGGATATCAAGGCGCGCACGCAGGCGCAGCTACGCGCCGACGCGTCAGCGATGCAGCGCGCCCAGGAGCAGGAGGACGCTGAAGCGCACGGGCGCACCGCTGCCGCCGCGCGCAAGCCGCTCAAATGGGGACGCATGGTGATAGGCGGCGTCATCATGCTCATCGCGCTCGGCATCGCGGCGCTGCACGTCGTGCCGCTGTCGGGATTCGTTCCCGGTGCCGAGAAAGCACTGGCGGACCGGCTGCGGGAACCCGTCACCATCGGCGCCTTGCGCTTCACGTTGTTTCCTTCACCGCAACTGAAGCTCGAGCGTATCGTGATCGGCAAGACGCAGGACGTGCGCGCCGATACCGCGGTCATCGCAGTGTCTTCGCTGGCGATACTCGACGAGCGCAAGGAAATCGACAACGTTGAGGTGTCCACGCTGAGCGTCGACCAGGATGCGATACCGCGACTTGCCGCGTGGGCCCAGCCGCCCGTGGGCGAAGCGAATTTGCGGTTCCAGCGCATCAAGATAAACACCGTCAAACTTGCCCTGCGCGGCATTGAAGTGCCCGCTTTTGAAGCGCTCATCACGATCGGCAAAGACGGCGGCTGGCAAAAAGCCGTGCTCAAGGACGCCAAATTCAGCGTCGAACTGCTGCCCATCAAGGAGCAAGGCGTGCTGCGCGCGAACTTCAGCGCGCGCAACTGGCAATCGCCGGTAGGCCCGAAATTCGAATTTGCCGATCTTGCCGGTACGGCGACGCTCGGCCGCCAGCAGGTCGTTCTTTCCAATCTGGAGGGCCGGCTGTTCGGCGGCGCGCTCAAGGGCGCCGCCACCATCAAATGGGACACCAACATTTCCGCCGAGGGAGATCTGGCGTTGAAAGGCGCGGATCTCGGGCTCGTACTCGCGGGATACACACGCGACTTTACCGCCAGCGGCGCGCTCGAGACGAACATGAAATTTGCGGCGCAAGGGAGTACGCCAGACGAACTGTTCGCGGCGCCGCGCGTGACAGCGACGTTTATGCTGCAGAAAGGCACGCTCAACAATGTCGACCTCGTGCGCGCGATCCAGGCGGCAGGCCGCGGCGGGCAGCGCGGCGGCAAGACGGCGTACGCCGAGCTCAGCGGTGAAGCGCAGGCGGCAGGCAACCGCATTGCCTTCCGCAATCTGAAACTTGTCGCCGGACCGCTCAACGCTAGCGGCAATGTGGACGTGTCGCCGGCGGCGGAACTCGCCGGCCGCCTCAGCGTTCAATTCGGCACGCAATCCGTGGCCGTCGCGCGCGGCACGCTGACCGTGGGCGGCGCGATCAAGGACCCGTTGCTCAGCAGCCCTTAATTCCAAAGCCACCGATAAAGCCGCTCAGCTTTCCAGCCAGAACGTCACCGGTCCCTCGTTGACCAGCGCGACGCTCATGTCGGCGCCGAACCGGCCGCACGCAACGTCGCCATGGCGCGCGTGCGCCTGCACCACGAGGTACTCGAATAATTCGCGTCCCAGCGCCGGCGGCGCCGCGGTGGAAAAGCCTGCGCGCCTGCCGCTGCGCGTATCGGCGGCAAGCGTGAATTGCGGCACCAGCAGCAATCCCCCGCTGACGGCGCGCAAATCCAGGTTCATTTTCCCGGCGCTATCCGCAAACACGCGGTAACCGAGCAGACGCTCAAGCAACCGGTCGGCGCAGGCGCGATCGTCGTTGGCGGCGACGCCGACCAGCACCAGCAGACCCGGCCCGATCGCACCGATTTCGTCGCCCTCCACCACCACGTGCGCGGAACTCACGCGCTGCAAGAGTCCGATCATGCGCCGCTAATACGCACGAGTGCAGGCGAAACAACATCCGGCCACAGCGTCAATGCGACGGTCCGCATCATTGATGCTCACCGACATGCGCAAGCTCAACGCGCGCCGGACGGAAGTAACCGGTGTTGTCGTAGAACTGCTCCCGCTCGTTGTCCGGGCACCAGCCCGGAATGCCGAGCAGCGGAACCGGCGTGAGTTCGCGCGTCGCCACGTAACGCACGGGATCGGTAAACCGCGCGGCGAGTTGCCGGTCGAGCTGATCAAGCTGGCGAGCCGGCGACAGAGCAAAAAACTCCGCCGCGACTTCGCACACGATGCCGCGTCCCGTAATGCCGACATAAGGCCGCAGCATCTTCTCGTAGAGCGAGTGACCAAAGAGACAGAAGCGCATATGCGTCGCCACGTCCGCCCGACGCCGCCAGAACAGGTCTTTCCACGCATGGCTGGCCAGCAGGCCGCCGAGTTCGGAGTCCGTGGTCGCGACTATCACGCCCCCTTCGTCGAACAGCGTCAACGCATCCTGTGCCGGACCGCGGTTGCGCGCCCCGTCCGCGCGCTGGCGCTCGAGCAAATCAAAATGGCGTTCGTTCAACGCCGCCTTGGCGCGCGGAAACGTGAGCCATACCAGCGCGTTGAACAGATCGTGCCAATTGGCGGGACGCAACTGCACCTCGCCGCGCAGGTAAGCACGCGGCTCGTATTGGTCTTCGAATGCCGGCGGTCGCGCTGCCTGCGCGACAAAACGCAGTGCGCAGCCGGACGCGTTATGCACCGGCGAGCCACGCCCGGCGAGGATGCGATTCAAATCGTCGCAGACTGGAAATGACGCACCGTGCAATTCGCGCACGGTGGCGTGCAACGTTGCGAACGCCGGCGACTGTCGGGCGAATGCGGAATTCCACGGTACGGTCATGCGCTGAGCTTTGTGCGGATACGTTGAATGAGCGTTACGCAACGCGGATTGAGTCGTATGCAATGCAACTTGATCGTCCCCCGACGAAACTTCCGGCGCTGCTCACATTTCGAAACGCAGGCTAAATATACGATGGGGGCGAGGCAGGACCAATGATAATATGCCAGGCTGCGTTTGTCCTGCAACGAAAGTTCCGGCGTAATTGGTGATTGAATAATGTCTGAAAAAATTGACTGCGCCGTCATCGGCGCCGGCGTGGTCGGCCTTGCGATCGCGCGCGAACTCGCGCTGGCGGGGCGTGAAGTAATCATCCTCGAAGCGGAAGCCGCTTTCGGTACGCATACCAGCGCGCGCAACTCCGAAGTCATCCACGCCGGCATCTACTACCCGACCGGCTCGCTGAAAGCGCGGCTGTGCGTCGCCGGCAGAAAAGCCCTGTATCAGTACTGTGCCGAGCGCAACGTCAATCATAAACGCATCGGCAAGGTCATTGTCGCCACGGACGAAACCCAGCTTGACGGATTGAAGAAATACAGGCTACAGGCCGAGATCAACGGCGTCGATGATCTGCGCATGCTCACGCGCGACGAACTCGCCGGGCTCGAACCCGCGGTCGTCGCCGCCGCGGGCTTTCTGTCGCCCTCCACCGGCATCGTCGACAGTCATGGCCTGATGCTCGCCTATCTGGGCGACGCGGAAAACCACGGCGCATCGCTGGTGCTGAACAGCCCCGTCACGGGCGGCGCGGTCGCGGGCGATGGCATCGTGCTGGAGGTCGGCGGCGCGGAACCGATGCAAATCCTGTGCACTACCGTCGTCAACGCCGCGGGGCATGGCGCGCCGCTGGTGGCGCGCGCGATCGAAGGCATTCCGGCGCACACGATCCCGCCGAATTTTTTCGCCATCGGCCATTACTACACGCTCACCGGTAAAACGCCCTTCAATCACCTTGTCTATCCGGTCGCGCGCCAGGACTGGCTCGGCGTGCATGTCACGATCGATCTCGGCGGCCGCTGCAAGTTCGGCCCTGATTTTTCATGGCGGGACGATCTGGATTATCACTTTGACGAAAGCCGCGAAGCGCGCTTTTACGAAGCCATCCGCCGCTATTACCCGTCGCTCAAGGACGGCGCGCTGCAGCCCGGCTATACCGGCATGCGTCCGCGCATCACCGGCAAAGATGCGCCGGCGGTCGATTTTGTCGTCCAGGACTCCACCGTGCACGGCGTCAAAAACATGGTCAATCTCTACGGCATCGAGTCGCCCGGACTGACCTCATCGCTCGCCATCGGCGCGCACGTGCGCGCGCTGCTCGACAAGGATGCAGGATAAAGGCCGGCACCGTCGGCCCAGCAAGTTTGACTGCTTATGAGCGCGGTGATATCGTGCCTGCCAGGCAAAAGAAGTTTCCAAAATTCCGAACCACCGGCGACTGTAGTTCCTGGATCAACGAGCGCGGCATTGGAGCGTTTTCCCCGCCGCAGGCATGCAGGTGAAGTCTGTTCGCTGATGAATCGTGAAATGGAACCGATAGCGTTGGAACTGCGACGATCGCGGCTCCCGCGTAATTCCCGACCGGAATCGTCTACTTCAGGAGGATGCATGATAATGCGCAAGATACTTTTAACCGGCGTGGCCGCAATCGGTATTGCAGCCCTGGGTTTGCTTGCACCCGCTTCACCGCAGGCGCAGCAGGTGGCGGCAGTCGCCATTGACAGCGACGACATCGGCGGCGTGGTCAGCGGGCCGAAGGGGCCGGAAGCCGGCGTCTGGGTGATCGCGGAAACGCGCGATCTGCCGGTGCGTTTCATCCGCATCGTCGTCACCGATGATCAGGGCCGCTACGTCATCCCCGATCTGCCGAAAGCCAATTACGACGTGTGGGTGCGCGGCTATGGCCTCGTCGATTCGCCTAAAGTGAAGAGCGCGCCCGGCAAGCTGCTTGACTTGAAAGCCGTGCCGGCGCCGAACGAAACGGCCGCTGCGCAGTATTACCCGGCGCTCTACTGGTTCACGATGATGAAACTCCCCGACGCCAGCGTGTTCGGCAGCAAGGACGCGCCGCAGAACATCAAGCTCACCGACTATCTCAACGTCATGAAGAATAACGGCTGCGTCGGCTGCCACCAGCTTGGCCAGTTGTCGACCCGCACGATTCCGGAATACCACCTCAAGGGCCGCACGCACCAGGATGCCTGGGTCCGCCGCATTCAGTCTGGACAGGCCGGTGAGAACATGGTGCTGCTCGCCGCCGGCCAGTTGGGCGGCATGCCGTTCAAATATCTCGCCGACTGGACCGAGCGCATCGCCAAGGGCGAGTTGCCGGATGTCAAGCCGACGCGGCCGCAAGGCATCGAGCGCAACATCGTCGTTACGCTGCGCGACTGGCACAACGACAAGCAGTATCTGCACGACCTGATCGCCAGCGACCGGCGTTATCCGACGGTCAACGCCTACGGGCCGCTCTACGGGCAGTGCGAGCATGCCTGCAACGACATGCCGATCCTCGACCCGATCAAGAACGTCGCGACGAATTTTGTGCTGCCGACGACGCCCGACATGCCGCTGGCGCTCGGCCCCGGCAACGCGGGCTCGATCAATATCCTGCAGCCCTCGGCTTATTGGGGCGAAGAAAACATCTGGGACAGCAGGGCCAACAACCACAACTCGATGTTCGACCGCCAGGGCCGCCTGTGGCTCGCGGCGACGGGCCACAAACCGGACAACCCCGATTTCTGCAAAAAAGGTTCGAGCCATCCGTCGGCCGTCGAGTTTCCGCTCAACAGCACCAACCGCCGCGTGACAATGTACGATCCGAAGACCAAGAAGTACACCGCTTATCAGACCTGCTTCGGCTCGCATCATCTGCAGTTCGGTTACGATGGCACTGAGACGCTGTGGATGAGCACCGGCGGCGGCGGCGGTAACGTCGGCTGGATCAACACCAAGGTCCTCGATGAGACCGGCGACATCCAGAAGGCGCAGGGCTGGACCGCGCTGGTGCTCGACACCAACGGCAACGGCGTGCGCGACGAGTACACCGAGCCGGGCAAGCCGATGGACCCGACCAAAGACATGCGCATCGGCGCGACCTTCTACGCGGTAATGCCGAGCCCGACCGACGGTTCGGTGTGGGGCACGCTGCGCGGCAACCCCGGTGCCGTCGTGCGCATCGATCCGACCAAGAATCCGCACAAGTCGCTGGCCGAGCAATACAACGTCCCGCTGCCCGGCTTCGGCCCGCGCGGCGGCGACATCGACAAGCAGGGGCGCGTGTGGGTTTCGCTCGCCAGCGGCCACATGGGCGTGTTCGACCGTCGTCTCTGCAAAGGTCCGCTCAACGGCCCGAAAGCAACCGGCGACCACTGCCCCGAGGGCTGGGCGTTTCACCAGTATCCGGGCCCGGGCTTCAAGGGCATCGGCGAGAACAGCGCCGAGGCGAGCTACTACTCGTGGGTCGACCAGCACAACACCTTCGGCCTGGGCGACGACATTCCGATGTCGACCGCCAACCAGATGGGCGGCCTCGTCGCCCTCGGCAAGGACGGCAAGATGGTCTCGATCCGCGTGCCCTATCCGCTGGGCTTCTATGCCAAGGGCTTTGACGGCCGCATCGACGATCCAAAGGCCGGCTGGAAAGGCCGCGGCCTGTGGGCTGCGAACGGCGATCGCACGCCGTGGCTGATCGAAGGCGGCAAAGGCACCAAACCGCTGGCCGCGCATTTCCAGATCAGGCCAGATCCGCTGGCGCACTGAAATAACGGCGGCGCGATGATCATGATCGCGCCGCCGCTCCCGTTCGGGGAAGCTTGATGGACTTCGTGCTCGACTATATTTCCGTCAACACGTTCTGGACTATTCTGTCGATCGTGCATGCGTTGCTGGCGGTCGCACTGCTCGGTGCGCTTACGCATCAGGCGGCCGCTGTGCTCGCACCGCCGCGCGCCGGCGCCGCAGGCGGATTCGTCACGCGCTTTCGCTCGGTATCGGGGCCCAGCTATGCCGCAGCGGTTTGCGTGTTGTGGGTTCTCGCTTTCATCCTCGGCGGCTGGATTTACACCAAGTACCGCATCTACGTGCGCATCCCGATCGAGCAGGAAGGCATGTGGAAAACCCTCGGCGCCTTCGAGTTGAAGGAACACCTCGCCACCATCGGCCTCGGGCTGCTGCCGTTCTACTGGCATCTCTGGAAGAACGCGCGCAACGCCGTGTATGACAGCGCGCGCAAATGGCTGACCGTCGTTCTTGCCGCGATCTGCTGGTACGCGTTTTTGACCGGCCACGTCGTCAACAACACGCGCGGCTTCGGGCTATGAACGCGGCCACCGAAACCGCGGCGCCGGCATCATCGCGGTTTGGCGCCTTCGCACTGGTGTTCGGCATCTGCTTCGGCATCCTCTACGTGGTGTGCGACATGGCGGCATTGCCGATGTTCACCTATCACCCGGGAACCGACCGCATCGATCCCGGCTTCGCGCCGGCGCGGCGCGACGAAGGTCCGGCGATGTACTGGTATGGCTGGATCGCAACTTCTGCGCTCGGCGCTTTCATCCTCGGCCTGCTCGCCGCCCTGCTGCCGGAAAAAATCCGCCGCCAGATTCCGTTGGCGCTGGCGTGGGTTGTCCCCGTCGTGCTGCTGCCGGTGCTGATTTACTCGTTGAAGTTCTACTGGCGGTGGGAATAGCGGCACGGCTTCAAGACAACGTTGTTTTCCGCTAACATCTTTTTTTGTGAGATCAGAGGTCAATATGCTGATTCGTGCAATTTCGCTTTTTATCGGCATGGCTGCGGCGACGCCGGCCTTCGCCGGTGGCGATGACTACGACGCGGCCAACGACGTCAAAGGCGCGGGGCCCGCTTACTTCGGCTTCGTGCGCGATGCGCGCGGCTCGCCGGTGACCGATGCGCAGGTGGTGCTGCAGCCCAAAAAAGGCAAACCCGTGACGCTGAAGTCAAACGTGCTCGGCCTCTACCGCGGCCACATCACCAAGGATGTCCTGCCGGACGATGTGCAGATATCCTGCGTGAAGACAGGCTACACGCAGACCAAGGTCAATCGCCGCACGCCGCGCGGCGGCACGAATATGTTCATCGAGACTGAATGCACGATGCAGCGCCAGTAAGGCGCGGCCCCGTATCGCGTACCTGCATCACCGCTGTTTTTCTATTTGCGCTCTTCGGTATCGACGCGGCGCACGCCCGGATACCGGCGCCGGCGCCCGACACCATCCTCATCAACGGCAAGCTTGTCGTCTATGACGGCGTGCCTGCGCAGGCGCTGGCGGTGCGTGACGGAAAAATCGCGGCGATCGGCGATGCGTCGAGCATCCGCGCGCTGGCCGGCCCCGCGACCCGCGTCATTGATCTCGGTGGCCGCACGGTCATCCCCGGCCTGATCGATTCGCACATCCACGCCATCCGCGCAGGTTTGAGCTATACCACCGAGGTGCACTGGTTCGGCGTGCGCACGCTGAAAGAAGCGCTCGATCGCATACGCGCGGCAGCGAAGACAGCGCCGCAGGGATCGTGGCTGGTGGTGGCTGGCGGCTGGACCGACCGGCAGTTCCGCGACGACCGCCGGCCGACGCAGGCCGAGATCGCAGCCGCCGCCCCCGATCATCACGTCTACATCCAGTTGCTCTACAGCAACGTGCTGCTCGACCCGGGCGGCGCCGACGCGCTCGGCATCGCGGGCAATGCCGAATGGGCTGCGCGTGTCACCATCGAACGCGACGGGGACGGCAAGCCGACCGGCTGGCTCGCCGGCGACAACCGCGCCATCAGCGACCTCTTTAACCTGCTGCCGCGCCCGACGTTCGCGCAAAAGCTCGCCGGTACGCGCGCGTTCTTCCGCGCCCTCAACGCCGTGGGCATCACCGGCGTCATCGATCCGGGCGGCTACAACCTCGAGATTCCGGACTACCAGCCGCTGTTCCAGGTCTGGCGCGAACACGGGCTCACCCTGCGCGTGCGCTACAGCCTGAGCGCGCCGCGCCGTGACCGCGAACTCGAAGACTTCAGGGAACTGACGCAGATGCTGCCGATGGGCTTCGGTGATGACTGGTTGCGCTTCAACGGCATCGGCGAGAACGTCACCTGGGGGCATTACAACAACGACAATCCAGGCGATGCGCAGAAAGAGCGGCTCTACGAAGTGCTGCGCTGGGCCGTATCGCGCGGCATGACGGCAACTTTCCACTGGCACAACGACCGCCCCGTGCATCACCTGCTTGATGTGCTGGCGCGCGTCGACGCCGAGACGCCCATCGCGAAACTGCGCTGGTCCGTTGCGCATCTCAACGACGCAGCGCCGGAAACTCTCCAGCGCCTGAAGACCCTGGGGATGGGCTGGCTCGTGCAGAACGCGTTCTATTTCCGCGGCGAGGCCTTCCTCGGCCAGCGCGGCATGGACGCCGCGCGCCGCGTGCCGCCGCTTGCCAGCGCACTCCGGCTGAGGCTGCCGGTCGGCGGCGGCACCGACGCGCACCGCGTGATGATGCCGAACCCCTTCGTCTCGCTGCAATGGATGCTCGACGGCAAAA
>JAYWDM010000576.1:0-9493 GCA_043779885.1 Betaproteobacteria bacterium
GGGAGGACCGAGGTGGATCACGTCACCGCGCGCAGCGCATCTCTCTTCCTCCCCTTCAAGGGGAGGACCGAGGTGGATCACGTCACCGCGCGCAGCGCATCTCTCTTCCTCCCCTTCAAGGGGAGGACCGAGGTGGGGATGGGTTTCTATTCGCGCGCAATTGAACCCATCCCCATCCCACCCTTCCCCTTGAAGGGGAAGGTGAGAATCGCGCTTCGCGGTGACTCGTACCCATCCCTATCCCAGTTACCCACTCGCCGCTGCGCTTGCTTTCCCCCTTGAAGGGGAAGGAGCGAGCCGTTGCATGCGTGCCGCATAGAGTAAAGCACTACGCTACCAGCCGCGCGGCTCCGCGCGCAGCGCGGCGAGCGCTTTGAACTCCGCGTCGAGCTGCTTGTAATTCGCCGCCCCGAGCGCCTGCAGCGGCGGACGCGGCTCGCCGCAGGCGCGCCCCATCGCGCGCAGCGCGCCCTTCAGGCCGGCGGCCCCCGCGCGCCTGACCACCTGGCGCAGTTCGGCGAGGTCTTCCTGCGCCTTGCGCGCAGCCGCGTATTTCTCGGTGCGGCAGATCCGGTAGAGTTCGCCCGCCAGCACGGGAGCCACGCCCGCGAGGGAGGTAAACATGCTGGTGGCGCCGACCGCGCCGGCCGACACCATGTACTCGGTGCCGGACAGCAACTGGAATTGCGGGCGCACGCGCCACGCATTCGACACGATGTTGATCATGAACTGCCAATCCAGACTGGAATCGACCAAACCCGTGAAATTATCCAGCCGCTCGAGCAGCTTCAATACCATTTCCGTGCCGAGCTTGGCGCCGCCCATTTCGCCCGGCGCGTAATACACGAAAAACGGGATTTTCACCGCGGCGCCGATCTGCGCGAAATGCTCGACGATCATGGCCGGCGGCGGCGTCCAGTAGTAAGGCGTCGTCGCGACTATGCCTGCTGCGCCCGCGTCTTCGGCATGGCGCGCGCGGTCAGCCGCGATGGCGGTGCCTGCATCGCTGACGTGAGCGATTACGGGCACGCGTCCCTTGACCTGCCCGAGAGCGAAGTCGAGCAGCCTGCGTTGCTCTTCATCGCTCAGGCTCACCGACTCTCCCGCGTGCATGGGCAGCGCCAGCGCTTCGGCGCCGTGCCTGAGATGGAATTCGAGTATTTTTTCGAACAAGGCGAAATCGATCTGCAGATCGCGCGTGAACGGCGTGACCGGCGTATGCACCAGGCCCGGGGTAAAGATGCTCATCCTGTTTGCCTCTGCAATTCTTACCAGCCGTGCGGCTCGGTATCGAGTATGCCCAGTTCTTCGAGCTGGGTTGCGATGTACGCCTGGCGCTCCGGGGTGGCCGTCGGCAGCGGCGGCCGCGTCGGCCCCACCGGACGGCCCATGACCACCATGCCGCCTTTGAGAGACGACGGATATTGATCGCGGAAAAGGTCCCACAGCCGCGCGAGCTTGAACTGCAATTCGCGCGCGCGCGCGCTTTCGCCGGCAACACATGCCGCATAAAGCGCGGTGCACAGATTCGGGCAGATCGCGCCGGCGGATGAATACGATCCCCTGCCGCCGAGCGGGACCGACGGCGCCAGGAACTCGACCCCCGCGATCATCGAAAAGTCGGGCCGCAGCGCCAGCGCCACGCGCGAAATCTCGAGGAATTTCTCGCTGTTGAAACTGGCCTCCTTCATCGCGATGAAATTGGGCAGCCGCTCGATCAGCCGCCGCGTAAGTTCGCCGGTAAACTCCAGGCCCGAGAGGTAGTCGGGCGAATTGTAGGCGATCAGCGGCAGATCGATCGCGGTGCCGAGCCGCACGAAGTAGTCGTAGAGCGATTCGGTCGTCGGGTGCCAGAAGTACGGCGTGATCGCGATGATCGCGTCCGCGCCGATTTTTTTCGCGTGCCGCGCGAGTTCCAGCGAGTCTTCCACCGCCAGCGCGCTGACGTGTATCGACACCGGGATGCGGCCGGCGACGACCTTCACCGCGACTTCGGCAAACGCCTTGCGCTCGGCGATCGTCAGGTTCAGCGACTCGCCCTTGTGGTGCGGCCACGATATGGCCGTCGCCCCGGTGCGCACGTGAAAGTCGAGCAGCTTTTCGAACGTCGCCAGGTCGGGACTGAAGTCCGCCTTGAGCGGCGTGACCGGGCTTTGCATTACGCCTTTGAGTATGAGCGGCATTGCTGGTTTTCCCGTTGTCTCCGGCGCACGCGCGAGCGCCTCAGCGCGCGCGTTTCAGGTGCCGGTCGAAGTACTGCATGAAAAGATCGAACGCCGTCTGCTGTACCGCATCGGGCCGGTACGACCCGTCGTCCTGCCGGTAAATGAACGGGTAGCCGTGCGCGGGATGATCAAAGCTCGCCCATGTCGAGTCCTTGCCCGCTTCCTGCATCCATTCGTGCGCGAGTTTGAAAATGCCCTGCAAGTGATCGGTTTCTCGCCCGATATGCAGGATCGGCGTGTCAATGCGCCGGATGCGCTCCATCGCGCGCGCTTTGTCCGCGTTCCTGCGCACGACTTCGACGTCCTGGTACTGGATCACATGGCCCGCGCGCAGCGCGGAGGGGCCGGTATTCACGCTGAGGAATTCGTGCGAAGCGCCTTCGATCGCCACGCCCGCCGCGAACGACGTCTCCGCCGCGACCTTCAGTATCATTTCGCCGCTGTGGCTTACGCCGACGATGCCGATTGCATCGGCGTCGACGTAAGACAGGGTTTGCAGGTACCTGAGTATGGCAATGAGATCGTCGGAATCGAGCGTCGGCGCCGACTTCAGCGTGCGCCCTTCGCCGCTCACGTCGTCCGCCAGATTCTGCGCGCGCTGCGTATCCTCGTACAAATGCGGAATCTCGTTGCGGTAATTGACGTAAACGACGACGTAACCTCGGCCGATCATGCTGTCCTGCATCGCCGCGAGCCGTTCCACCTGCTTCTCGACATGCGCAACGCCGCCGCGCCCGTCCCCTCTGCCCATCACGATGACCGGGAACGGGCCATTGCCTGCGGGCTTGCGCACCGCGATCGGCACGTAGATCTCGTCGCGCGTAAGGACGAAGGCGAGGTCCAGAGGAATTGCAGAGCCGCTTACCGGCCGCGTAATAACGTATCCGTGTGATGGCAGTTCCGGCGCAATCGGCGCGGCAGTTTCGCGTATCGATTTCATCATGCCTCGCTCAGTGGATTGTGATCGTTCATGTTGCCCGTATCCTGCATGCCCGTGTCCCAGCGGGCGCCGCTGCTTTCGCACGCACTGCGGACAAACGCGAACGTCTCCGTTCGGCGATCCGCGAGAGCAAGTATCCCGTCGCCAGTCGCCACCGCGCCGACGAAGCCATGCGTATGCCAAAGGCCCGGCGGCGGCAATTCAGGCAACCGCGATACTTCCGGAGCGGGCTGCAGGCTGACATAGACGTACGGCTGCGCATAATAATGATCGCCCAGCGACACGCCGATGCCGATCGATCGCGCGGCTTCACCGGCGGCTGCGTCAGCCGTCACGACGGTCGCGATGTCGAAGTGATGCGGCCAGCAAAGCACCGCGCCCGGCGACGCGGACGAACACGCTTGCCTCACACCCTCCAGCAGATCCGCCGCCGCTGTTAACCATTGCGCAAGCTCGTCGAATGCCGCGGATTCGCCGCTGAAGCTGTAGACCGAACCGCGCGCGACCGCATTGAAAGGTATCGTATACGGCAACGTCGCGCTGCTCGCGGGCTTCAGCCCGAGCGCCCGCAATCCGGAATCGAGCCATACGCCCACCATCGAGTCACGCCGGCCCGCAAGCTCATAGGTATCGAGCACGATATCGCCACGCATCATGATCAACGCCAGACCGGCCATGCGCAGGCCGACGCGCACGCTCGCGTCGCCGGCCGGCAGCGCTTGCGAAAACAGCGCGCCGCGTTCGCTATCCCATGTCAGGCTGGAATGACTGTCGTCGGGCAGCGCCTCCAGATTGGCGCGCGCCGCCCGCGTCGGCCATTGCACCGCGTGGTGCGCGAGGATGCGCGCCTTTACCAGCGTGGCCGGCGCCCTGATTCCGAGCATTGCCCAGTCAACCGGCATTGATTTTCTCTCCCGCATACCACCGCATCGCGTTCGCCTCCAGCACCCTGCCCAGTCCGTTCCAGCGCGCATGTTGCCGCAAAGCGCAGGGCGTCACGCACGCTGTGCGCCGGGATGGGCCGCGCAAATACCGCGATTATAGGGTCTATCGAAACGCGGGAAAACGAAAAAACCGGGGGACTGACAACGCGTGCGCTGCAGACACGCGGCGTCCCGTCGCTGCCATACCGCGCGTGCGCAGCGCGCCGTCCCGCTACGCACGCGCCGTGCTCAATGCGTGAGCTGCGTTTCGATCTCGTGAAAAGTACGCGCGACTCCGCTTTGCTGTATCGACACGCCCAACTGGCGCGCGATCTGGGTCAGCGAAAACATTCCGCGCACCCGCTGCCGGCCATTGCCGTCAGTATCGACGACCAGCGCATGCTGGCGCGCCGACTCCTTCAACGTTGCGACGATCTGCCCGACGCGGGCGTACTGGACGTCGCGCATTTCCAGCACCTCGAGCCGGTCCTGCGGCGTCATGATGTCGCGCACGACGATGTCCTGGCGCCGGCCGCCGCGCTCGGTAATGATCTGCAGCGGCTTTTCGCCGAGGATGTCATTGGCGGTAATCAGCCCGGCGACGGTACGATGCGCGTCCGCCACCAGGAGCAGGCGCACCCCGCGCTGGATCATGCGCGAATTGGCCTCATCGATGCTGTCGTCGGGCCGGATCAGCACCGCGCTCGTGCGCTCGAAATCGGTCATGACGGCAAGCGCGGCGTCCTCCATGCCGGCGCGCTCGGGAAGCACTTGCGTAGGCTGGGCGAATCCGCTTCCGGACCGGAGCAGGGAGGATGTTAGCGACGCATAATTCTTGAGCATACGAGCCTCTGCTTCAAAGGTTGTAGAAAATTGCCCCATCGGACGCCGGGCCGCTTGCGCCCGACGCTGGCGTCGCCGGCTGGAAGCTGGATGCGGATCGGGCAATCGCGCGCTGTAACGAAGCCGTGTGAAGGTCGTTACGGCCCGCTGCCCGCTGCCGCACCTGCCGGATCAGCATGATCCGCCGGATAACTTACATCAGACTTACGCTGGAGTCCATCCACGTGACAGCATTCGGTTCCGCCGGCGAACCAAAAGCCGCGCCGCCCAGCAGGCGGTACAGAGGCAGTCCTGCGACCTTGCCCGCAATGTCCCACAGCGCCATGTCGATGGCCGACAGCGCATACATCGCGGGCCCATTGCGGCCGACGCCGCCGGGATTACGCTGCAATTCGTCGACCAGCGCGATGATCGCCGCAGCGAGCGGGGCGCGCGTCACTTCTTCATCGCCGCGCCCGTCAGTTGGGCAATCCCTGCCAGCGTCGTCTGCGCTGCGTTCAGGCCGAGGCGAAAATCCTTGTCGGAATACGTGGCAAACAGGTCGGTAGGCTGATGGTAATGCGGATTCCATCCCGCCCCAATCTGCATGCCTCTTTCGTTTTCGCGCAGGGTGATCGCCGGCACGAAATCCATGAAAGGCGTGGAATCGGTATTGGACATGTGATGGCCAACGGCGGCGGGATAATCGGTGGCGTATTTCTCGTTGGCGTCCCGGAAAAAGAACGCGAGCTTCATGGCCTGATCCGCAAATTTTGAAGTTGATTGAAATTCAATATTGACGTCCGCTTCAGGCCGTTGCTCCGGGCTGACCGTGCCGTCCGTCCGCGGCATTCCGTGGTCCCACAGCATCATGTCGTGCTGGATCATGCCCAGCCACCTGGGTTCCGGATACCGGCCCGATCCGGGCGGGTCCTCGCGGCCCTGGAGCGCCGCACGCTGCCTGATGTATGCGCGGGCGCCGTGCAGACCGGTTTCTTCGTCGTTCCAGAGCGCAAACCGGATCGATCGCTCCGTTTTCACATCGGGGCCGCTGAAGACCCGCGCCAGTTCCATGACCAGTGCTGCGCCTGAGGCATCATCGTCTACCGCTTCGCCAAAGCCGCGCCCGTCCATGTGCGCGCCGACGATGTACATTTCGTCCGGGCGCGTGGCGCCGATCTTCGTGCAATACACCTGTTCGCGCGGGCCCGGCGCCGGCGGCTGCGCGTTAAGTGCGCGCAGCGCGGGATCGGATTGCGCCGCCGGATCGTTATTGTGGGTCACAGGCCGCGTAATGCCGCGCAGTCGCGACCCGCCCACCCCCGCGCGGAATTCCCCGCTCGCTATCACCGCGCCGGGCGCCGGCGCCGCGCGCTGTTGCGGTTGCGGTTGCGGCAGTGGCGAGTCGTAGACGAACTTGATGCGTTCAATATTCGTACACCCGTAGCTGCGCAGTTGCGCTTCGATCCAGTCGACCGCCGCCCGGTTGCGGTCGGTGCCCTGCTGTCGATCGCCAAATCGCGTCAGCGCCTTGATAGTGGCCTTGTAACTCTCCAGATCGAGGCGCCCGACGAGCACCTTGACGGGGTCGTGGAGCTGAGTGGGAGCTTCGCCGGCCCGCTGGCCGAAAGCGGGCACGCAGAAGGCGGTGGCCAGGCTGCAAATCGCCATGACGTATCGGTTCGCGCGCATTTTCCTCTCCTCGGCCGATTTTATGATCCGCGCCGTTGTCGAACTGCCGCTGCAGGTTCAGCCGGAAATGCCCGCCCCGCATTGCGCTCAAGTATAGCGAGTCTGCGCAGTTGCCGTGCCCAGACCCGCGGCAAGTATTGATTGTCCATGATACGGTCGTCGCAATCATTATTTCGACATGACGATTTCACGGCTTGCTCACGGAAAAAGGCCCCCGGGGAGATAAATCCACAGGGGGCCAAGGCTCTGCCAATTCTTTCTGAGGAGGATAAGAATTGACTGATGCCATGGTCGATTATCCGAGCCCGTCTCGCGTCGTCTGTACCGTAGCGTACATAACGCACGGCGAGTCCTATCCGCGTTTTAACCGCGAACCCGCGCGCGCCATGCAGATCGACTGCCCGCCGGTTCCGTCGGCATCCGCGTTGGAATATGCGCACACGATGCATTAGCAGTATGTTGAAATTTGACTCGTCTCCCCGGCGTACGCCGGGGTCCAGAAAACGTGATTCACGCGCATCAACATCTTCCTGGATGCCGACTTTCGTTGGCATGACGGGATCATGGCGACAGTGGCGAAATTCAACAAACTGTTAGACTGCCATGGCAATCCGTAATCCGCAAATTCAATACATTGCATCATCTATGAGGAAATAATGCGCCACTCTCTGCATCGTTGGTGCGCCGCCGCCCTGCCGATTGTTTTTACGCTCTGTGGCGGCGCCGCGCACGCGCAAACGTATCCCGCGAAGCCGATCCGCATGATCGTGTCATTCCCGGCCGGCGGACCGAGCGACCTGCTCGGCCGGGCGCTGATTCAGAAGCTGGCCGAACAACTCGGCCAGAATATCGTGGCCGACAACCGCGTGGGCGCGGGCGGCAATCTCGGTATCGCGGCGGCGGCCAAATCGCCGCCCGACGGCTACACCATCCTGATCACGTCGCCCACGATCGCGATCAGCCCTTCGCTCTACGCGCATCTTGACTACGACGCGGCGCGGGATCTCGCGCCGGTGGCGCGGCTCGCTTCGATCCAGAACGTCCTGCTCGTGCACCCGTCGGTGCCGGTGAAAACGTTGCGGGAGTTCATTGCGCTCGCGCGCGCGCATCCCGGCAAGCTCAATTACGGGTCGGGCGGTCCCGGCACGACCAATCATCTCGCCAACGAACTCCTGTTGAGCCTCGCGAAAATCAACATGGTACACGTGCCGTACAAAGGCGCCACCATCGCCACCCTCGCGCTGATGGGCGGCGAAGTCGATGAAGTCATCGTGTCGGTGGCCTCGGTGCTGCCGCAGATCCGTGCCGGCCGGGTGCGGCCGCTGGCGGTGCTCGCGGAAAACCGAGTGGCAACGATCCCCGACGTGCCGACCACGAAAGAAGCGGGCGTGGCCGACTTCGTGATGCCGATCTGGTACTCGATGTTCGCGCCGATCGCGACACCGCGCGACATCGTGCTGCGGCTCAATGCCGAAATCAACCGCGCACTCGCCCTGCCCGACCTGCGCGAGCGGCTCGCCGCCGCCGGCATCGATCCGTGGCCGGGCACGCCCGACGATCTCGCGCGGCTGGTGAAAAACGAAACGGCGCGTTACGCGAGCATCGCGAAAAAAGCCGGTTTGCGCCCGGAGTGATGCGCTGCCGCTCACCCCGGCCCCTCGCCCCACCAACGCGGGGCGAGCGAGCATTCTCGAATCCACCTCTGGGTTTGCTTTTCATTGCGCTGGCCTTATGATGGCCCTGCCAGCCGGCATCGAGACCGGCAAGGCAAATATCGAAGGAGATTGCAATGGCAGGTGAAACGACACAGGTGCTGGCCCAATTCGCGGCCACGCTCAAATACGACGACATCCCGCAACGCGTCAGGGAATATTGCAAAAACGTGCTGCTCGATACGCTCGCCTGCGCGGTGGCCGGACATCAGGGCGACGAAACCCGCCAGATTGAAGCGCTTGCCGCGGGGCTTGCGCAATCGCATGAGAGCAGCGTCATCGGCGGCGACCGTCTTTCGCTTGCGGGCGCGACGATGCTGAACGGTTACCTCATCACCGCGGTCACCATGTGCGACATTCACCGCTCCACCCTCACCCATATCGCGCCGGAAGTCATGCCGCCCGCGCTCGCGATCGCCGAACGCGACGGACTTTCCGGCCGTGAATTGCTGGTCGCGATCGCGGCGGGTTGCGAGATCACGACGCGCGTCGGTCTTGGTCTCGACTATCCGGAGGCGCGCAAGCGCGGCTGGCACGGGCCCGGCGTGATCGGGCCGTTCGGCGCGGCGGCCGCGGTGGGCCGACTGCTTAACCTCGACGCCCCGACGATGGCAAAAGCCTACGGCCTCGCCGGCAGCCAGTCCGCCGGCACTTTTGCCGCATGGGGAACGCCGACCGTCAAGTTTCACCAATGTCGCGGCGCGCTGTCGGGACTGATGGCGGCACTCCTCGCGCAGCAGAATTTTCTCGCCACCAGCGAGTTCCTGACCGCGCAGGATGGCGGCCTGTACAACACCTACAGCAACGGCGGCAAACCCGCCGCCGCCACGGCGGAACTCGGCACGCGCTGGGAACTCGAGCAGATTGCGCTGCGCCTGTGGCCTTCCGCCTCCACCATACAGGGCATGATCACGGCAATGTTCGATCTCGTCGAGTCGCACCAGCTCGCACCCGACAAGGTGAAGAAGGTGCGCGTCACCATGAGCAAGACCGCGGTCGATCTGCACGGCATATTCCCGCGCTACAAGGGCAAGTTCGACGCGCTCTTGTCGACGCACTACGCGGCGGCAGTGATTTTGCACGACCGCGAATTGTCGCTCGCGCAATTCGAGCCGGCGCGCTACGACGATCCGAAGCTGCGCAGGTTCGCGGCGGAACAGGTCGAAGTGACGATAGATC
>JAYWDM010000577.1:0-3347 GCA_043779885.1 Betaproteobacteria bacterium
CAATCTCGTATTTTGCGCAATCAACGAGTGACGAGATTGCTTCGTCGCCTTTGGCTCCTCGCAATGACAGTCTCTGCCGATTTTCAACAAACTGTTAGTGCGCGGGTTCAGCGCGCGGCAACCAGCGCTTGCCAATCGCTGAGGCGAACTCGCGCAACGACGTCGAATCCGTCCTGGCCCTGGCCGCGTATCACCGCCGCTTCGCCTTCCGCAAGGTAGGGCGGGCCCGCGACGCCGAAAAACGGATTGCCGTGACTCGCGATCACGAGATTGGCGCCGCGCGGATACGCGGTGGTGAACAATTCCTTTAGCGCGGCATAACGGTTGGGGTCGGCGAGCGGTAAAGGCGCCCCGCGCACGGCGGGAACGGGTTGCGCCTGGCCGAACGCAAGCCGCGCGGTTTCCATCGTGCGGCACAGCGGGCTCGCGATCACTTTATCGATCGGCAGCTCGAGTTTACGCACCGCCGCACCGATTGCGCGCGCCTCTTCGCGGCCGGCATCGGTCAGGTTGCGCTGGTTCGCGCAGTCGTCAAAACCGCGCGACCGCGCATCGTTCTGCGAAAAGTCGGTCGACGTGTGACGAAAGTAGATGACGTAACCGCCGCGCCGAAGCTCGGCGACGAGCAGCGCCGGCGCCAGTTTGCGTACTGCATCCGACGTACGCGGCGGGGCAGGCGGTACTTGCGCGGCGTCGGTGTCCGGCACCGGTTGCGCAAGAACAGCGGGTGATTGAAGCGTCGCGCACCAGAGCGCTGCGCCCAGGATGAGGCATAAATTGCGTGGAGAATTCATTGCCGCCCGCACGAGAATCGGACACCATAGCGCCCATGCCTGCATTATACCGACCGCTCCTGCCGTCATGAACTCGCGTGACATCCGCAACTGGAGCCTGCTGCTGGCGTTGGTCGCGATGTGGGGAAGCGCGTTCATGTTCATGAAGATCGGCGTGGCGACGGTCGCGCCCGCAACGCTGGTGGCGGGCCGGCTCGTACTCGCCGCCGCGGTACTCTACGCGGTGATGCGAGCGCGCGGTCTCGCCTTGCCGCCGCCCGGCAGACGCTGGCTGCCGTTTGCCGCGCTGGCGATCCTGGGCAACAGCCTGCCGTTTTATCTCATCGCATGGGGGCAGCAGTTCATCGACAGCGCGCTCGCCGGCATCCTGATTTCCATCATGCCGCTGGCAACGCTGGTGCTCGCGCATTTTTTTGTCGCCGGGGAACGCGTGACGCCGCCGCGCGTGGCGGGTTTTGCGACCGGTTTTGCGGGCATCGTCGTGCTGATGGGGCCCGCCGCGCTGGCGGGCCTCGGCGGCTCGGCCGGCACCGCCCTGGCGCAGGCCGCAGTGCTTGGCGGCGCGTTGTGTTACGCCGGCAACAGCGTACTTGCACGGCGCACGATCACAACCGACTTTCTGGTGACATCAACCGCGGTGTTGATCGTGGCGGGCGCGCTCATGGTACCGGTTGCGCTGGTGCTCGATCAGGGCTCGACTGCGCTGCCAAGCGGCGCTTCGGTTGCCGCCATCGTGTGGCTGGGGATCGGGCCGACTGCGCTGGCGACCCTGCTCTATTTTCAACTGATTGCCGCCGCTGGGCCGACATTCATGGCAATCGTCAACTATTTGTCACCGATCGTCGCATTATTGGCGGGAGTCTGCCTGCTGAACGAGCAGCCTGGCACCACCGCAATTGCCGGTTTAGTGCTGATTTTGCTCGGAATTGCGCTAAGCCGCAGGCGGGTAGGCCGTTTGGCTTGAAACTTGCTGCCTTTACCCTCATCTAACGAGGAAGGGCAACACTACTGACGGGGAAACGTGGATTCAGTCACACCGGCAGTTCAACCAAAAGCGAAGCTGGCCGTTAATGGACTTATGAACATCGTCTACAACAGCGACAACTACTACGTGGTGGAGTATCCGTTGCAACACGGCTACGAGGTGGTTGACAAGCAATCGAGCCGCGGCACCTACTTCCAGGGCGATGTCGCCGAGAAGTTTCGCGCCTCGATGATCGGCGCGCTCGGCGAAGATTCGTCGCCCGAACACGTTGACGAGTTCCTGTCCGAGTTCGGCGTGCTGATCAACTTTCCAATGACGGTGCATTGACTGCTGCGCCCGCGGTGCGGCAGTCCGGTCATTGCGAGGCCCGAAGGGCCGCGGCAATCTCCCCGCTGCCTAATTGAGATTGCGTCGTCGCTGCGCTCCTCGCAATGACAGTTCTAATCACTTGAGCCTCCCCCACCCCGGCTGCTCGCGATCCAGTATCCGTTTCAACGCGGCCAGATGCAGATCCGATTGCAGGCGCTCCGCGTCCATTTGCGCACGTGTCCGCGCGGCAATGGCGTCGGGCACGATCCGTAAAGGCCTGCCGGTGCCGCCGGCGAGCACCTGCAGCATGCATGCGCGTTCGAGGTAGTAGAGATCGTCGAACGCATAGGCGACGCTTGTTCCGCACACGATAACCCCGTGATTGGCGAGAAACAGCACGTCGGCGTCGCGCAGTTTCGACGCAATACGGTCGCCTTCGCCGGCGCCGAGCGCAAGCCCGTTGTAGGCGTCGTCGTACGCAACGCGGCCATGAAAGCGCAATGCATTCTGGCTTGCCCATGCAAGTCTGCCGTTCTCGACGATCGTCAGGGCCGTCGCGTGCGGCATATGGGTGTGCAGCACGCATTGCGCGCGCGGGTTCGTCAGATGGATGCGGCCGTGAATAAAGAACGCCGTCGGTTCGACGGTGCGCCTGCCGGAGACGTGATTGCCATCACCGTCCACGACAACCAGATCGGCGGGCGTGACTTCCGACCAGTGCAGCCCCTGCGGATTGATCAGGAACCAGCCCTGCCTGCCCGGCATCGCGAGGCTGAAGTGATTGCACACGCCTTCGGACAGTCCCAGCCGCTCCGCTGAGCGCAGGGCGGCGACGAGGTCGCGGCGCGCTTCCCGTTCGCTTTTGGCAGCCGCGTGGTCCTTCATGTTGGGTCCGCGGCAGGCAGGTGCGCCTGCTCGCCGGCTTCCGCGAGCCCGGGCAGCGCGAGGTGCTCGATGAACAAACGCCTGATTTCTTCGGTCATCTCAGGGCCCTTGAGACTGTCGGCGATGAATACCGGCGGCAGGTCCGGATTGCGTCGGCGCGCAATGAGTCGATAGTAACGCGAATTTCCGAAGGCGCCGACGTAGCGGGCGGCCAGCCGGCTGTCGATCGCGGCAATGTCTTCCCGCCGCAGCACGCGCCGCGCCATGCACCAGCCAAACCAGCGGCGCACCGTGGAGATGCCCGTGCTGTCGACTTCAACCTGCAATGAATTGGCGGCGGCCCACAGCGCAATCGCGATGAAAAGCTGACCGAG